>DASZWE010000085.1:0-16715 GCA_035546735.1 Puia sp. | reverse complement strand
AGTCCGGACCTGGTGCTGGGCAATCAGGGGCTGAACAACCAGTTTAAGGCCAGCGAAAAAGAGCCGCTGACATTATATTATAAGGACTTTGACAACAACGGCACCATCGATCCGGTGTTCTGCTATTATATTAATGGTGTTTCCTATCCTGCCGCATCGAGGGATGATCTTACCACACAGCTACCGATGCTGAAGAAGAAGTTCCTGGAATACCACGACTATGCGGATGCTACTATTCAAAATTTGTTCAGCGCGGAGGAGCTGAAAGAGGCGGGGCCTTTGCGGGCGGATATGCTGAGCACGATATGGCTGCAGAACAAGGGTGATGCGGGATTCCAGCTAAGAGAGCTGCCCGTGGAGGCGCAGTATGCACCTACCTATGCCATTGCAGCGGTGGACGTCGATGGGGACGGGCATAAGGACCTGGTGCTGGCAGGTAACAATCAATGGACCCGTATACGATTTGGGCGCTGGCGCGCCAGTCATGGCGTGCTGCTGTTGAATGACGGGAAGGGAAATTTTAAATATGTGCCACAGCCGGCCAGCGGCCTGCACCTGCGGCAGGATGTGCGTAGCATACTGGACCTGGGTGGGAACCGGCTGCTGTTTGGAGTGAATGACGGACAGGCGGAGATGTACCGTTATTGAGGAAAACCATTTATCAAAAAATCAGCCGCTTTTATGAATTAATTGTTATATATTTGATTTAACACACATTTCGTACACGGTCAACACTCAGTCTAACCATTAACCTGTTTCCAAAAAGAAACTAACCAGCTTATTCACGTGTTATCGGGTACACTACATAATGAGAAACACCTCCTCCGACAGGTAGCTGAGCGTAATGAAGCTGCGTTCAAAACACTGTTCGACTCCTACAAGGACAGGCTATACCATTATATCCTTCGTATCATAAAAAGCAAAGAGGTCGCCGAAGAACTGGTGACCGATGTATTCCTCAAGATCTGGCTGGCAGAAGCTGTTGTCACCCAGATAGAGGACTTTAACGCCTTTCTCTTCCGGATAGCTTATAATAAATCCATCGATTTTTTACGGAGCGCATCGAGGGACCCTGTGTTCCGGGACCTCTTATGGAACGAGATCCAGATGGAGGGGGATTCCCGGGCCGATAGTGCCGTCATGGTGCATGAGTTCGAGACCAAGCTGAGAGAAGCCGTCTCGCTGCTGTCCCCTCAACGCCGGGAAGTATATACCTTGAGCAGGGAGAAGGGGTTCTCCCATGTGGAGATCGCCCGCAAGCTGCACATATCCAAATCCACCGTTAGCAATCACATCGCGGAAAGTCAACGTTTTATCAGGACCTATCTTGTCAAGCACATGGACGTGGCCATCGTCATCCTTCTCCTCAGCCGTATTTGAAAAAAATTTCAGTACGGACTAGTTGTTGCCCTTTTTTTTAACGTCTTTTTAATGTAGAACAGAACATTTTTACCCATATGGGAAAGCATTGGACAAAAGAAAGGTGGGAATATTTAGTGGAGAGATATCTCACGGGGACCTGTTCCAGGGAGGAAATGGATGAGTTGCTGATGCAGGCGGGTAAGGATCCTGGCAATAAGGACCTGGCGGAAGCGCTTCAGAAACATTGGGATCTGTCCAATTCGCCATCTCCTGCCATCGATTGGGATACGAGGCTGCAGACCATCATGCGGCAAAGTTCGGCTCCCCTTCCTGTCATTCCCCGGTGGCGGTGGTATGCTGCCGTGGCGTCGGTGTTTATCGTATTCGTGTCCGGAATATTGTTCTGGTCCTATATCCGAAGGGGGGAGCGCCAGCCGGCTGTTGCCACTATAAAGAAAGGGAAGATCTCGAACGATGTACAGCCCGGAGGCAATAAGGCGATCCTGACACTGGCGAATGGGAGTACGGTGACGCTGGACAATGCGCAGAATGGTTCGCTCGGGGTACAGGACAACATGAAGATCGTCAAAAAGGCCAATGGCCTGCTGGCATATGAGAAGGAGGGCAAGGCGATGGGGAATGGTCAACCTTTGTATAACATGATCTCCACGCCCAGGGGAGGTCAATACCAGGTGGTGCTGCCGGATGGCAGCAAGGTCTGGTTGAATGCTTCTTCTTCTCTCCGATTCCCAACGGATTTCACCCGGACGGAGCGGAAGGTGGAGATAGTCGGGGAAGGCTATTTCGAGATCGTGAAGGATGCGTCCCGGCCCTTTAAGGTATCCGTACTTACTTCGAAAGGAAGCCAGACGGTGGAAGTGTTGGGGACAAGCTTTAACGTGATGGCGTATAACGAGGAAAATATGGTGCAGACCACGCTGGTGGATGGGGCCGTAAAAGTGAGGAATGGGCAGACGGAAAATTTGCTGGAGCCGGGGCAGCAGGCGCAGTCCGCCATGGGTGAGCCAATCGTGCATATCGTCCGGGATGCTGACGTGGCGGCGGCAATAGCATGGAAGAATGGATATTTCAACTTCAATAAAGAGAGCTTACAAACAGTAATGCGTCAATTGGCCAGGTGGTATGATGTGGACGTCAGTTACATCGGCAGTCAGAACGAAAAGGTGTTCTGGGGAGGCATGCAGCGGGATCTGCCGTTGTCTTCCGTATTTAAAATTCTTGAAAAAAGTGGGGTGCAATTTTCCATTGAAGGGAAAAGGGTGATCGTAACAAATTAATTCGATGATAGTGGTTGTCTGAAAAGAAACCGTCCCGACTGGTACTCGGGACGGCGGTAAGTTCGGGCTACCCAATAATTCAATCTTGCTGGACTGCTTATTTTTTAACCCAAACATTACAAAAGTATGCATTTAAAGGCTATTTGTAAGCCCCCCCAATGGGGTTTTTTAACCAAAACATTGCTTGTCATGAAGTTGACAACCATTCTGCTGCTAGCGGCCTGTCTACAGGTTCAGGCAAGTGCATTTTCCCAAACCGTAACATTTTCCGGAAGGAACGTTTCGCTGGAGACGGTCTTTTCCACCATCAACAAACAGACAGGCTATATCGTATTCTGCGACTACAGCCTGATAAAGGATGCCAAAAAAGTCACGCTTCATGCAAAGGATGCTTCCGTGGAGTCCATCATGAATGCGGCGTTAAAGGATCAGCCTCTGAGCTATGAGATTGTCAACAAGACCATCGTGATCAGCCGGAAGCTGATCGTCACAGGCGGTCTTTCCGCAGGCGCTGCAGACATGCCACCGCCGGTGGATGTCAGAGGCCGGGTGACCAATGAAAAGGGGGAGGCCGTACCGGCCGCCACTGTTGCCGTCAAAGGCTCCAGCAGGATCACCGCCACCAATGACAATGGAGAGTTCGAATTGAAAGGGATCAGCAACAATGCTACGCTGATCATTACCAGTGTAGGTTTTGACAGGCAGGAAGTAAAGCTGAACGGGCAATCCGTTGTCAATATACAGCTGAAGCTGCAGGCGGCGCTCAATGAGGTGGTCATTACCGCCCTGGGTGTCCAGCGTAAGGCCAAGTCGCTGACCTATAGCACCGAGGAGGTGAAGGGAGCGGCGCTGACGGCTATACCGGAGACCAATGTGATGAACGCCCTTCAGGGTAAGGTATCCGGTCTGAATGTATTCAGGGGCTCAGGCGGAGCGGGTGGTTCCGTGAATGTGGTGATCCGGGGTAGCAAGTCCTTCGGGAACAACCAGCCCCTGTATGTCATCGACGGCATCCCGTTCCAGAATAATTCACCCACACAGCCCGCGGGTATTTACAACGGCGCTGCGCTGCCGGATGCGGGCGACAATCTTTCGCAGATCAACTCTGAGGACATCGAGAGCGTCACCGTTCTGAAGGGCGCCAGTGCATCGGCCTTGTACGGCTCACAGGGACAGAACGGGGTCGTGCTGATCACCACCAAGAAGGGCAGGGCCGGCGGCATCACGGTGGACTATGCCGTGAACTACAACCGGGATACACGCGCCTACGGTCCCAAGCTGCAGTATACCTATCCGCAGACAACGGCCGGCGCCAACTACTCCTGGGGCACTACCAAGGGCAGCTATAAGAACATCGAAGGCGACTTCTTTGTACCGGGCAATACCTGGACGCACAGCGTTTCGCTGAGGGGGGGCGATGTCAACCGGAATAGCTATCTGTCCTATTCCAATACCAATGCCGGCAATATCTACCCCAACAGCAATTACAACAAGAATACATTCGACATCCGGCAAAGCAATACCTATCTGGGTGGTAAGCTGACGGCGGACGCCAATGTCCTCTTCACCGAACAGCATTATAAGAATCCTCTTTCGCCGGGTCTGTATAACAACCCCATCACCGGTCTGTACCTCTTCCCCCGTGGACTGGATTTCAGTCCGTACAAAAAGAATTACGAGGTCTTCAATACCGGAAAGAACTACAGCTTACAGAACTGGTGGAACATCGACTGGATCGCTAATCCATCCGGCGGCGGCGGGGATGACAACCAGCAGAATCCATTCTGGATCCTGAACAGGGATGTGTTCACGCAAAAGACCGACAAGGTGTATGGGTCCATTTCGTTGAAATATACCTTCACCGACTGGCTGAACCTGCAGGTGCGGGGTAATATCGACAAGGAATGGCGCACCCTGCAAAGCAAGCTGTCCTCGGGTACACAGACCGTACTGGCCGATCCTCTTGGAAAGTATAAGCTGTTCAGGTACGACAACCAGCAGGTATACGGGGACGCCATCCTTACTTTCAACAAGAAATTTAATGAGCTGAACGTTACCGCGCTGGCTGGTACCAGCATACAGAGCATCGACAATTATTCGCAGCATTTTGAAGGCCCGCTGGTTTTGGCCAATGTATTTGCCCTGGCCAACATCCGGTATGCCAACCTGACTACCGAAGAGCATGAGTACCGTAAGAAGAAAGAGGCATTGTTCGGCGGCCTGAACCTCGCCTGGAGGGACATGCTGTTCCTGGATGTCACGGCACGGAATGACTGGTCCTCCGCCCTGGCTTATCCGTTGAGCACGGTGCCGACACAATCCTATTTCTATCCCTCTTTTGGCTTGTCGGCCATCATGAACGAAATGGTGCACCTGCCCGATTATGTTCAGCTATGGAAATTAAGAGCTTCGTATGCCATCGTGGGTAACGACTTCGACCCCTATCAGACCTATAATTATTCCTATTTCAGCGGCAACCAGAATGGAGTGTATGGCGGTGGGAATGCTCCTTATCCCGGGACGGCCCTGCATCCTGAAAAATCGAACTCCATTGAGCTGGGTACGGAATTCAGGATGATGAACGACCTGTTTGGGTTCGACTTCACCTGGTTCAAGATCAATACGAAGGATCAGCTGGTTACCACCCCTGCTCCCGCCGGTCAGCCGTTCTCCAACTACCTGATCAATGCGGGGAATATCCAGAATACAGGTATCGAGCTTAGCATAAATACCACACCCATCAAGACCAGGGATTTCAAATGGGACATCTATGCTACTTTATATGTTGTAAAGAACGTCGTCAAGGAATTCAACGGCAAGGACAACTTTGTGCATGCCATTGCCGGGGCCGATAATGGCAATATGACCTACTTTGGCATCAAGCAGGGACTGCCTTATCCCACCTTCTTTGGAAAGAAGTTCGTTCGTGATCCCAAGGACGGCTTGATCCTCATCGACACAGGCGCCAACCTTGGCAAGCCATTGTATACCCTGTACAGTTCAGATACCACGGGTCTGGGTACTCCCATTCCAAAGGCCGTTCTCGGATTCAGGAACACGCTGAGCTTTGGCAGACTGTCCTTCAGCTTCCTGGTGGATGGACGTATCGGAGGGGATGTGATGGATGTAACACAGGCCATACTGGATGAATATGGCGTGTCGAAGGCTTCCGCGGATGCCCGGGATCATGCCGGCAGCTTCCTGCCGGTGAAGGCAAAATATGTCGGAGGAGGGAACGTAACCTCCATCGACCCGAAGACATGGTATGGAGCCGTAGGTTCCAGGGCGGGTCTGGCTGAATACTACATGACCAGCGGAACCAATGTACGGCTGAGAGAGGTATCGCTGTCATACAGCCTGAGACCGGACATCATCGCTGCTAAAACGCATAATGTCATCAAAGCGATGTCCTTTGGATTGAATGCACGGAACCTGTTCTTCTTTTATAAAAAGGCAAACTTCGATCCTGACATAGCAGTAGGTACTACCAACGGCAACCAGGGTTACAACGCCTTTACGGCGCCTGCGACGAGAAGCATTGGCGGATCGGTAAAAGTTTCTTTTTAATCAAAATTGGCATTCAAATTTTTTATAAAAAAAGACTTGATATGAAAAATATTTTTTCGTTGATCTTTTTAATAAGCCTGGCAGTCCTGCAGTGGGGTTGTACAAAGGATTTTAAAGACCTGAACACGGACCCCTATGCGCTGACCCAGGAGCAACTGAAAGCCAATAACGCGAATGTGAGCGCCTATTTTTCCACGGCGCAGCAGAACCTGATAGAGAACGGTCCCTGGCTGACGCAGCTGGATAATTTCTACGGCGACAATTTCGTAGGCTATGTCTATCCTCCCTCCTCCTTCCGCGGGAACCAGTATCCCTGCACCTTCTTCAACCAGGATGGCTGGCAGGATGGATTGTGGGGCAATGCGTATGACAATGTCATGAAACAAACGCACCTGATCATCAACAATGCCAGGGCCGTGACGCCTGCCACGGACGCCACCAACACGCAGATCTATATCGCAAAGATCATCCGCGTGGCCGGAATGCACCTGGTGGCCGATGGCTGGGGGCCCATCATTTATACGAAGTATGCGCAGCCCAATGCCGACCTCAGCTATAGCTACGACACCCAAAAGGACGTTTATACGGCATTTTTCGCCGACCTCGATACAGCCATTACAGGATTGACGGCCCTCGAAGGTGGTACTTCCACTTTTGGCAACCTGGACATGATCTACAGCGGCAACCTGAAGCAATGGGTAAAGGCGGCGAATTCCATCCGGCTGCGGCTGGGACTGCGTTTGACAAGGATAGACCCCACCACTGCCAAGTCGGAGGTTCAGAAGGCGCTCAGCCATCCCGATGGCGTTATAACGGACAATGCCGATAATATGCATGTGTACTTTAACAGCCAGCTGGGAGGTGGTTTTGTACAGGTGTCCCGCGACTGGACGGACGAACGTTTAGGTGCGGACTTCGAGACGATACTCACCGGGTACAATGATCCTCGCCTCGCCTTGTTCTTCTCGCCTGCCACCGATCCTACGGTAGGGGCTATCATGAAAGGCATCCGGGAAGGGGCTGACATTGCCGCCAAGGGAGATTATGTAGGCTACTCCGCCGTGAACGTGGCCATATTCGGGCAAAACCCCGCCTCCTGGACGGGCGACCTGAATGTCATCACGGCGGCCGAGGTGAACGAATCGCTGGCCGAAGTCGCGCTCCGTGGCTGGCTCGCAGGACCCTATAACGGGACGCCACAACAATATTATGAGGCAGGTATCAAGGCGCACTTCGACATGTATGGCATCAGCTCGGCAGCTTACAATACGTATATCGCCGGCACCAGCCTGCCGGTGGATTATGTCGACCCAAAGAAGGCGGGGCATGATCATGCCGCCGTGAACCTGGTGCCCGTGAAATACAATGCGGCCGGGACCAATGAGCAACAGCTGCAGCAGATCATGACCCAAAAATGGATCGCGCTCTTCCCCAACGGGAAGGAAGCCTGGTCCGAATGGAGAAGGACGGGCTATCCGAAAGTGTTCCCCAATTATTTGAATTTCAGCGGCGGAACGATCAGCACGGCGGATGGAGCCCGGAGGATCTTTAAGTTCGCCCTGAGCGAATATCAGAATAATGCCAATGGCGTGCAGACGGCTGTCACCGCTTTGGGCGGACCCGATGTAGGAGGAACCCACGTATGGTGGGACCCTGCGAATAATACATCTAATTTCTAAATGCCGATAAAGAGACAGTATTTCCTTTGGCTTATGACAGGTATCCTTCTTCTCCCATCCTGCGAGAGGAAGGATACTCTTTTTACCCGCATGGATATGGGCAATACACATGTCGACTTCCGGAACGTGATACTGGACAACAATGAGCGTTTCAGCTGTTTGAACTTTCCTTATTATTACAATGGAGGCGGTGTTGCTGTAGGGGATTTCAACAACGACGGATTGCCGGACCTTGTATTCACCGGCAGCATGGTAAAGAACAGGCTCTATCTCAACAAGGGAAATTTTCAATTCCAGGATATTACGCTGAAGTCTGGCATTGCCCAATTCAACGGGTGGTGCACGGGTGTGGCGGTAGCGGATGTCAACGGGGATGGCTGGCAGGATATCTACATTTGCCGGAGCGCGCTGGAGGACGGCAAGGACAGGACCAACCTGCTGTTCATCAACAATGGACCGGCTGCGGACGGCGGCCCGGTCAGCTTCACCGAAAGCGCAGCCCGTTACGGACTGAACGATTCCGGCTACTCCACCCAGGCGTCTTTTTTCGATTACGACAAAGATGGGGATCTGGACCTCTTCCTTATAAAACAATCCAAACCGGAATATGCCAGGGGCATCAATCTGAACTATGCAGGGCTGAAGCGGCAGGCCGCCGAGCCCGCGTTCGAGAACAAGCTATACCGAAACGACGGAGGACATTTTACGGATGTCACCCACCAGGCGGGCATCAACAGCAATCCCTTGTCCTTCAGCCTGGGCGTGGTTACGGCCGACGTCAATATGGATGGATGGCCCGACATATATGTTTCCAACGATTATAACGAGGAGGACTACCTGTACATCAATAACAAGGATGGCACGTTTACCGACCGGCTGCGGGAGAAGCTGGACCATGTGGCCCTGTACTCCATGGGCTGTGACATTGCCGACTACAACAATGACGGACTGCCCGATATCTGCACCCTGGATATGCTGCCGGGGAAATATTATGACCTGAAGATGCATTCCGCCGCGGACAGGTTCGACAAATACCAGCAGCTGCTGTCCTATGGGTTTTATCCTTTCTATATGCGCAACCAGCTGCAGAAGAACAATGGGGATGGCAGCTTTTCGGAAATAGCGCAACTGACGGGAATGGATGCAACGGACTGGAGCTGGTCGGTACTTTTTGCCGACTACGACCTGGACGGGCTCAAGGACGCCTATATCACCAATGGGGTGAAGCGGGATATTACCAACCTGGATTTTCTACAGTTTGCCCAGGAGCATGCGCAGGCCATGCGGCAGGGTGGGGCTCCCATGTCCTTCCAGGAGTATCTTACGCATATCCCGGGTGAGATAGGGCCGCACTATTTTTTCAGGAACAAGGGAGGCGACCGGTTCGAGAACGATGCGGCCGGCACGGGGCTGGGGGAGACGCTGATATCTAACGGCGCTGTATACGTGGACCTGGACAACGACGGCGATCTGGACCTGGTCACCAATAATATCGACGACTATGCCTGTATCTACCGCAACAATGCAGAGACGCTTTACCCTGACCGCCATTTTATCAAATTTCTTTTTAAAGGCGACCGCGGCAATCCTTCCGGCATCGGGTCAAAGGTCTTTGTCTATTCGAAAGGACAGGTACTGTACCAGGAGCAGCTGCTTACCCGGGGATTTCAGTCGGGTGTGGACCCGGCGATGTCCGTTGGACTGGGCGTCGCGAAAGAGGTGGATTCCGTGCTGGTGATCTGGCCAGATGATAAATACCAGGTCCTGAAGAGCGTCAAAACCGGGCAGACCGATACGTTGCAGCAGAGCGCGGCGGCGGGTAGGTTCGACTATGGGCGGCTTTCTCCTTCGGCGGCCAGGACCTTATTTACCGAGGTGGCGGAAGCCATACCTTATACGCACAAGGAGGCATATAGGGACGACTTCCTTACACAAAGCCTGATGCCGCATTTTTATTCGCACGACGGCCCGTGCATGGCCACGGCGGACCTCAACGGAGATGGACTTACGGATCTCTTTATCGGGGGCTCGAAGGGTGGCGCCGGAAAGATCTTTTTTGCGGGCAGGGACGGAAAATTTGTGGCCGCGCCGGATGCCTTTTTCAAAGGGGATGAAAATTGCAAGGATGCCGGCGCGGTATTCTTCGACGCGGATGGGGATGGAGATATGGACCTTTATGTCGTCAGCGGGGGGTATGAGCTGGAGAAGAACAGCCCTGCCTTCCGGGACAGGCTTTATATCAATGATGGAAAGGGGCTGCATGAGAAAAAGGGCGCTGTGCCCGCCTTGCTTCAGAACAAAAGCTGTGTGGCCGTGTACGATATCAACCAGGATGGACATCCGGACCTCTTTGTGGGAGGAAGCGTGTCCCCGGGTAATTATCCTTTGTCGACTCCTTCCCGTATACTGATGAATGATGGGAAGGGGGTGTTTACGGACCGTACGGCGGAAGTATGTCCGGAGCTGCTGTCACAGAATGGGATCGTACATGCCGCGGTATGGGTGGATGTCAACAAGGACGATAAAAAGGACCTTGTCATAGCGGGAGAGTGGATGCCTGTAAAGATCTTTTTGAACAATGGAATGACCCTGACCCGTGCGGAGGGATTAGGGCAGACATTGCCTTCGGGATGGTGGTTCAGCCTTACGGTAGCCGATATGGATGGGGATGGCAATGAGGACATCGTGGCGGGCAATTATGGACTGAACTCTCCTTTGAGAGCATCGGTGGAGCAGCCTATGGAGATCCATTTTTCGGATATAGATCAGAACGGGATCATCGATCCTTTTATCAGCATCTACCAGGAAGGGATCGCGTATCCATTGGCGGGGATGGATGACGCCATCCGGCAGGTGCCTATGCTGCGCAAGAATTATTACAATCATGTGGCTTTTGCCAGGGCGGGCATCGGCGATCTGTACAGGGACAAGAACCTGAAAGACGTGCCGGGTATGAGCGTGACGTCGCTGGAGACCGTGTGCCTCCGGAATACGGGGCATGGATTTTCCGTGGACAGCCTGCCGGTGGAGGCGCAATATGGGCCTGTGTATGTATCCTGTGTGGAGGATTTCAATCACGATGGTTACAAGGATATCCTGCTGCTGGGGAATAACAAGTACAACAAGCTGCGTATAGGGCAGCTGGACGCAAATCATGGGATACTGCTGGCGGGGGCCGGCGGCGGGCAATTCCACTATGTGCCTCAAAACGTCAGCGGTTTGAAGATCAGGGAAGACGTAAGGTCGGCGGTGTGTATCAATGGATCGCTTGTGGTGGGAGTGAACAATGGGGCGCCCAAAGTGTACCGGACAGTGGGCGTATCGAAAGCGGACAGTACTACGCGATAATGTTGGCCTAAATGGCTGAAAGACAGTTGTATATAAAAATGGCATCCTTTTTCGGCCTCTCCAGGTGATTAATCACCCTCCATGTTCAAAAACTACCTTAAGATCGCGATCCGCAGCATCCTGCGGCACAAAGCTTATTCTATTATCAATATTTCCGGTCTTGCCATTGGTATGGCGTCCAGCATCCTGATCCTGCTGTGGGTACAGAATGAGCTGAGCTATGACCGGTGGCATAAGCATGCGAAACAGATTTACAGGATCACGTCCGCCGCGGATAATTTCAAGACGGCTGTATCCTGTGCGGGCATGCCGCGGGCTTTTCAGGAGGCGATGCCACAGATAAAGAATACCGTGCGTATTGCGGGTCTGCGCAGCTCGCTGATCACGATAGGCGATAGGAAGTTCAATGAGGGCCGTGTTTTTTATGTGGACAGTACTTTCCTGGATGTCTTTTCCTTCCCGCTGGTAAAGGGGGATGTAAAGACGGCGTTGATGCGTCCCGATGGGGTGGTGATAACGGAAGCGCTGGCTACAAAATATTTTGGGAAGGACGATCCGTTGGGGAAGGTGTTGCGGAAGGATAATCATGAAGATGTGGTGGTCACGGGGGTGCTGGCGCCTATTCCCACCAACTCCCATCTTCAGTTCGACATGCTGGTGCCCATGACGTCTCCGGGCATCGAGCGTGAATTGAATGCTAATCTATGGGATAATTTCAGCTTCTATGACTATCTGCAGCTGGACGACCATTTCAAGGCGACCCCGGCGGCGCTGGCGGCGATGGAGACTAAGATGAACGAGATCTTTAAAAATCAAAAGACCGGCATCCGGATAGACCTGCGCCTGCAGCCCCTGACACGGATACACCTGCATTCCAATCTACAGATAGATCTGCCCGGACAAGGCGATATCCAGTATGTGAATATATTCTTTATCGTGGCGATCTTTATCCTGGTGGTGGCCTGTATCAATTTTATGAACCTGGCGACGGCGCGTTCGGCCCGGAGGGCAAAGGAAGTGGGACTGCGAAAGGTCGTCGGCGCTGTGAGAGGGCAATTGGTCGGTCAGTTTTTAGGAGAATCCCTCCTCATTTCTTTCTTCTCGCTGCTGGTGGCCATGCTGGTGGTATGGCTGGTGCTGCCTTCCTTCGCCGAGCTGGCGGGTAAGACCTTGTCCATTAGCCTGTGGGATGGACGGCTGTTGTTGATCCTGCTGAGTATTTCAATAGCTGTCGGACTTATATCAGGGAGCTATCCTGCCTTGTTCCTTTCCGGTTTCCAGCCGGTGAAGGTGCTGAAGGGCAACTTGAAAAGTCTGGGCGGCAATCGGTTTTTCCGAAATGCGCTGGTGGTAGTGCAATTCGTAGTATCCATCGTGCTGCTCATCGGCACCGTGGTTATTTACAACCAGCTCCGTTATATCAAGAACAGGAACCTGGGATTCGAGAAGTCGAACCTGGTGTATATGTATATGCAGGGGAATATGTGGAACAAGAAGCAGGCCCTGTATGACGCCCTGGGACAAAACCCATTGACCAGCCAATTTGCCGTTACAGACCAGCTGCCGATCAATATTTTCAGCGGTACGATCAATGTGAAATGGCCGGGTAAGGACCCCAAGCTGCAGGTCGTCTTCCCATCGCTGGTCGTCAATGAGAATTTTTTTGATGTTTTTCATATGAAAATGCTTAACGGCCGACCGTTCTCGAAAGACTTCAAGTCGGATACCAGCAATTTCATCCTTAATGAGACGGCGGCCCGTACCATGGGCATGACGGCTGCCAATGCGGTGGGACAGCAGATATCCTTCCAGGATGGGAAAGGAACTATTGTCGGCGTAGTGCAGGATTTCAATTTCAAGCCTATCCAGCGGACCATCGAGCCCCTGATCCTTCAGCTGAACAGGTTTGGCGGGGTCATCGTCGTACGGGCCCGGCCAGGCAATACGGAAGCTACCATCAAGGCGTTGAGTAAGATAAGCACGCAATTCGATCCTGCCTATCCGGTAGCCTATGGCTTTCTCGACCAGGACCTGGCTAATCAATACAAAGGCGAACAGCAGATGGGCAGCATCTTCAATTTGTTTGCCCTGCTGGCTGTCTTTATCTCCTGTCTCGGGCTCTATGGACTGTCGGCGTATATGGCCGAGCAGCGGACCAGGGAGATAGGCGTACGAAAGGTATTGGGCGCCTCGCTCTTCAATATTGTCCGGCTGCTGTCTACAGACTTCACCCGGCTGATCATCGTCGCCATGATCGTTGCCATTCCCCTGTCCTGGTGGGCGGTGAACAAGTGGCTGGAAAGCTTTGCCTACCATATCCATGTCGGATGGGTCATCTTTGTGCTGGGGCCGCTGGCGGCGCTGTTCATCGCCTGGATCACGGTGAGCTATGAGTCCGTGAAGGCCGGTGTGACGAATCCGGTGAAAAGCTTAAGGTCCGAGTGATCCTATCGCTGCCACACTTTATATTCATAAGGGGATAACGTGATCGTTACTCCTACATGCCGGCTAGTTCCATCGAATGCGTCGGTCCAGTCCGTGCCGGTGAGCGCCGCCGGAAAGCTATATGTTACCGGTGTATTGCGGAGGTTTACCATCGTCATTACTGCATTACTGCCAGCCGTCTTTGTAAAGACACAGGCGTCGTCGCTGCTGTACGACTGGAGCGCGCCATCGCGCAGGACCATACTGCTGTTGCGGAAGGCAATGACCTTTTTATATTCCGCGAGCACGTCTCCGTTGATGGTCCAGTCGATGGTAGTGCTGTTGTTAAAGAAATTCAGCTTTACCGGGCAGGCCACTTCCTGACCATTGTAGATCATGGGGACGCCCTTCATATAAGCCGCTACTACAAAGGCGGCCATCGAGCCTGTCCTGCCGCCAAAGAGATCCAGCGGCGTCCCGTCCGAATTGTCCACGTCGTGATTGGAGATATAACGTACCACCTGCGACCCCACAGTAGCATCGGTGTATTCGACGGTATTGAGACTATCTATGACTTTCACTGTGCGGCCCGCCCTATAGACCTGGTCCCTCAGCGTGTAATAAAAGCCCATGCCATATTCCAGCTGGAAGCCGGCTGTGAAGTGATCCTTTCGCGTGCCTTCTGCAAACAACAGCAGCTTGTGGCGGGGGATGTGCTGTAGCGAATCCAGTGCCGCCTGCCAGAAGTCGAAAGGAATAAAATCCGCAGCATCACAACGATAGCCATCGATATTGGCCGTATATACCCAGTACTGCATGGCGCGGATCATGGCTTTTCGCATATCCGTGCTGGTGAAATTCAGGGCCGCCACATCGTTCCATCCCGTATTGGGCGGAGAAATGATATTGCCTGCGCCATCCTTCTGGTACCAGTCGGGGTGTTGAGTGATCCAGGCATTGTCCCAGGAGGTGTGATCGGCCACCCAGTCGAAGAGTACCGCCATGTGACGGGCATGGGCCTGGTCTACGAGACTACGGAGGTCGCTCAGCGTCCCGAATTCGGTGTTGACGCCCGTATAGTCCTTTACGCAGTAAGGGGAGTTGACGGATTTTTTAACTCCTACCGGGTAGGTGGGCATCAGGTAAAGGACGTTGACGCCAAGGGCGCGGATGGAATCCAGCCTGTCCTGTACGCCTTTGAAATTATCCTGCGGGCTAAAAGCGCGCAAGTTGACCTGGTAGATGACCGCGTCCTTTGCGGCCGGTGTTTCCGTATAGGGTGTGCCGTATTGGACCGGCAGGGTATCGGTAGACACGGGCGGGCCGGGTGGGGGTGCGGGAGCATCGCCTGTCTTGTGGCAGGCCGTAACGATGAGTGCGATATGGAGCCAGTTCATTTTCATCTTTTGTTTAATTCTTGTTCAGCTGATAGGTGTACTTCCCTGGTACATGCAGGTCAAGGATAATGGTATAATCGCCGTCCGAGGATACGGACAGATTGTTCAGTCCCGGCGTATACCCGAAGAAGGGGTTGTCCGCATACACAAGCTTGCCCGAGTTGTCGATGCCGAAATCAATGGACCATGCGTTGTTCGCGCGGAATTTAAAAGAGCCTGCCTGTATCATGTGGGCGGTCACCGTCCAGACCTGGTTGGTTGCATCATAGCTCATCTGCGTGTCATTATTCCATCCGCCGGGTGTGGCGTCACCGATGATGCCCCAGGTGGTGGCAGTGGCCGTCCAGCTGTTGTCGTTCAGATTGGCCGTCAGCTCATAGTAGCCGCCGTTGGATACCGACAGTCCCGCGGCAGCGCCATCCGTACTAAACGTACCGTTACCGCCGTCTCCATAATTGATATGATTCCAGTCGGGAGCGCTGGTGTATTTGAAGTATTGGATACCTGTACCCGTGATATTGACATAGCCTTCATAGAGGCCGGGACGGCCATCGACAGGACCGATGGTAGGGGCGGAAGCCGGGTCCCAGTTCTGATAACCGCCAGGGACATAGAGGCTAAGCCCATAGGGGGTGATATTGACAGCCACTGTATTGGAATAGACGGCAGGGATTGTGGAGCCGGCGCCGTTATATTGATTGATATTGGACACGATGCGGATGGCTACGGGATTGGCCGAGCCCGGTATCAGGCCCATGCTGTTGGAAAGATTGTTCAGGTCCTTGCCGAGGAAGGCGTAGTGGAGGATGTTGTTGCCTGCCGGCAGCATACGGGCGTTAGCCCATCCTCCGGCGGTGTCTGAAGTCTTTTCTATCTGTAAGGCATAGGTGACGGCTGCCTTCGCACCATAGTTGACCGCGGGCCACTGGAAGCGGATGACCGTGTCGTCGTCGTTATTGCTGGTGAGCGTGACGGCGCCGGTGTTGGACGTAAGCGCATTGCTGGCAAAAGAGCCCTGGGTTAGGGTGAGTGTTTCTCCGTCCTTTTTACAGGAAGTGAAAAGGATCACTACCGACAAAAACAATAATAGTTTATACATACAATGATTTTTTAAATTTTTTTATCATTAGGGGTAGTACCGAAGGGTCCTCCCTTCGGTCGCGACGCATTTGACATTGATGTGCGCGTGCGACATTTTTCCCAGGAAAGCGCGCGCACATCAATAACCCGGATTTTGAGTGAGGTTGGTATTGGCAATGAGGTCGGTGGCGGGTATGGGGAAGAGCGCGAAGTGTGCGTCTACGGCTGTTCCGTCCTTTACACCGCCTTTCCAGGGCCAGAGATAAGCGCTGCCCGTGAATCGGCCATAGCGGATGAGGTCGGTGCGCCGAAACCCTTCCCAATAGAGCTCCCGCTGCCGCTCGTTCAGTATATCTGTCAGAGTAATGCTCCCGAGATCATTGTTGGCATTCTCATAGCCCCGTTCACGAAGGAGGTTGACATATTGCAGGGCCGTCGTCACATCGCCGCCGTTGCCGCCTCTCAGCACTGCCTCGGCATAGACCAGGTACATTTCCGCCAGCCGGAAAAGGGGAAAGTCCGTATTGCATAGCACACCGTTGGGGGAATAGGGGGTAGTC
>DASZWE010000084.1:0-14351 GCA_035546735.1 Puia sp. | reverse complement strand
TCGTTTATGCCATAACGATAGTCCGAGCATCATGAGTAAATAGGCCACTATGATCCAAATATCCAGCTGGTTCCAGTTCATAAGCTACAGTCCTTTTAGTCTTTTGGCCAAAGGTACAAGGGCCGGGAGATTACTCTCGGGTTTGTCGAGATAGAAATAGGCCGTAGCCGAAAAATCGTCCACCCTGTAAAAATTCACCCACTCGTCGGCAGGGAACTTATCATCGAACAGGTCGGGGTAATCCGGTCTTTCCAGGAGCTTGATCAGGCCTTTGGCCGTCATAACGCTGACGGGTTTTGCCCTTCCACCCGCCTTTATGATGCCCCGGATAAGGTCTCTGCCGGCCCCACCCATCTGTTGTATCGCGACCCGGCAGTTTTGTTGAAAATAGATCGGATCGGGTATGTGATACCTGTAAAAAGCGTATTGTTTTTTTACCTTATCCACCACGGGCGCACCGGAATATAACTGGCTGAAGGGACCCAGGTTCCAGGCGGAGCCGATATAGTCCTCCGTGCCGGACCCCACGAGGGTGGGATACTGGCCGTCATTGTCGAGCCAGGTCTTCACCTCCCCCTCCCCAAACCAGGTATTGCCATAGATGCTGTCGGCTACCACGCTGAGATTGACGCCGAGGAATCGTCCTCTTCCATTCACTTTTGGGAGTATCTCAAAATCTTCGCCGAGCTTCGCCCCGTCATTATTGCTCCAGTAGGCATGAAAATATCCTACCTCCTCCGGGGCGGTCTTCCATATAGAGTAATTGATATCATAGAATAAAAGCTGATCCTGCTGCGACGCATTGATAAAAACCACTTTCGCCTCTTTCTTATAGGGCATGGGGACAAAGCAGTTGAACGACCGGCCCTCGGGGTCGGCAAACAGCGCACTTTGAAAAGCAGTCATTCTTCCCAATCCGATGCCGAAGAAGTCTCCCAGCGGGGCGGAGACGGCGGGCTTTTTGGCTCCATCCCAATAGATCTTCAGCACGATGGACCGAAGCGCCCCGGGATTCCTGTCGATGATGGTCATCCAGATCCTGTTAATGACGCCGGCGCCGTGAATATCCGCCAGCACAAGGCTGTCGCCCGTCCGGACCCATTGGCTGGCATTCCCCTTGGCGCCCTTGTTCTCCATTCCGCCCTTACCCTTTGCGCCCGTGGGGTTCTCGAAGCTGATCCACCGGCTCTCCACATCCTTTGGGAGATCGAACAGCTGCTGGGCGTACAGGCCCAACGGCAAAAGACAAAAAGAAAGAATGACTGCTTTGTATCTCATAAAGTACGACTTGTTTTTAAATACTTACCACCCATAGTTCTGCACCAGGTTGGGGTTTTTGTCACGCTCACGCTGCTGTATAGGCCATAGATAATCCTTCTTATCAAAAACTCTTTTTTCCACCAATACCCTTTGAAAAAAGGCTGGATCAGTGGCATTGTCCCCGGCGAAAATGTTCAATCCAAGGATATTGCCGCCCTCCTCCTGTTCTGCGATCTTCCACCGGTGGGCGTCGAAATAGCGATGTGTTTCATAGAACAGCTCTATCCGGCGCTCGTGATGGATACGCTCCCGCATCTCATCCTTGGACAGGCCGGTCGGGAGACCGGGAAGGCCGCTGCGGTCCCTGATCAGGTTTACATACTTGTATACGTCTCCCACCGGTCCCTGCGCTTCGTTCAATGCTTCGGCATAGTTCAGGTATTGCTCTCCCAGGCGGAAAAGGATCCAGGTACGCAGGACGGAATGCAGGGGCACCCAGGTGAAGCTGGGGTCGGAGCATTTCTTGGGCAGGTAGCCCGTCTTGGTAAAGTTACCCGCGCCACCGGCCAGCTTGCCATCGACGCCTTTGTACCAGAATTGAAGCCCGTGACTATTCTTCCAGGGTTGACCGGAGAAATGGATGCTGGCATAAAAACGGGGCTCACGATTCACATACATATTGCTTGTGCCGGCGATATAGTTGCCTTTGGGATCATCGGCGGCCGCAAATCCCGTCTCCGTATAGCTGGATGCGGGATTGATGATGGGCGTGTAGTCGGAGTTGTATCCCAAAATAGGCTGCGTGCCATCTGCCATCTCATAGTCGTCGACCACATTCTGCGTGATGCTGTTGAGCGTGAATCCCTGGTAGGTGCTACGGGGATCGCTGTACACGTCGTTGTCGTTGAAAAATCCAGGGTTATTGGCGAAGAGCACTTCCTTATTGTTGTTGACAAAGAATATCTCCTGGTAGTTCTTTACAGGGTCGTTGTCCGCGCTCCTGTACAGTCCATAGCCGGCTGATTCCGCCTGGTCGATACAGGCTTTTGCCGCATCGGCGGCTGCCTGCCATCTGTTGGGGTCCTCATCGGGAAACAGCCGGGTGCCGTCGTCATTCTTGATATCCTTATAGTCGGGGTTCCCATTCCACAACGGGCTGGCCATATAGAGCAGCACTCTTGCCTTCAATGCAAGACATACGGCCTTGGTAGGTCTGCCATACTCCGTCGCATTGGTGATGATCGGAGGCAGCAAGGCGGCCGCCTTATCGCATTCGGATGCTACGAAGGCCGCGCATTTGTCGATGGGATCTCTCCGGATGGCCTTGAAGTCATCGGAAAAGGTCGCACTATGATCCGAGATAGGCACGGGGCCGTATACCCGCATCAAAAGGAAATGGAAATAGGCGCGGAGGAAAAGAGCCTCGCCTTTCAGACGTGTGCGCGCATCGGCGGTGAACACATCATCCAGGGGCACTTTGTCGATGTTCTCGATAAAGAGGTTGGCTTTCCGGATGCCGACATAATTGGCCGTCCAGGGGTCGATGGTATAAGTGGTCGGTCCCCACGATCCTGAATTCAGGGAGTTGCTGAACGAGCCTGCGTACATCTCTTCCATCTCGTCGGAGGCGCCCACAAAAGGATTCCCGTTGGGATCATTGTCCACCATGCGCCGCTCCACTGGCTCAGATGCATAGACATTGCTCAGGAAGCTCTGGGCATAATCCCTGTTGGCAAATACCTTGGCCAGGGTCAGATCGTCATCCGGCGCCTTGTCCAGGTAATCTTTTTTACACGCGGTGCCCAGGGAGAGCAGCAGCACACCGGCGAATGTTTTTACAATAGTGTTCACGTTATAATGATTTTATTGTTTTAGAATGTCACTTGCGCACCAAAGTTGATGCTACGTTGTAAAGGGTAGTTCTCATTCGGTCCGTTGTCCTCGGGATTCACGATCTTGATATGATCCCAGAGTCCCAGGTTGGCGCCATTGATAAAAAGCCGGAAGTTGCTGATCTTCACCCGCTGTGTCAGGCTACGGGGGAAGTTGTAGCCAATCTCCGCGGACTTGACCCGCAGATAGTTGCCATTCTTCATCCAAAGCGTGCTGGGGACGAAATTGTTGGTGGACCGCACGTTCAGGATGCCGGGGTATTCAGCTTTGGAGTTGTCGGCCGCGCCATACACCCAGCGATGGTCGAAATATTCATGGGTGACGTTGTATACGCCTACGCCGTCTGCAAAAGCCCAGGTACTGCGACCGCTCATAAACATATCCGTACGGGCGGCTCCCGCGAAGAAAATGCTTAGGTCGACGCCTTTGTAGGCGATGGTGCCGCCAAATCCGTACATGATCTCGGGCGTGCGGGAGTATCCATAGAATGTCTGATCGTCCGCATTGATCTTGCCATCGCCGTTAAGGTCCTTGTATTTGATGTCGCCAGGACGTATCAATCCCTGGAGATAGGTCTGATCGGGACTTTTATCGACATCAGCCTGGTCCTTGAATAACCCCTCCGCTATGTACCCGTAGTTACGGCCGATGGTCTGTCCTCTCGAGTTCTGGTATGCATACGGCTTCTTGGGCGTATTGTCCTCGACGATCCTGTTGCGCGCAAAAGTGAAATTGCCCTGGAAGGAATAATAGAAACCGCCTCTTGTTCTGTTGCGCACTTCAATATTGCCCTCGATGCCCTGGTTGTTGGCGACACCCAGGTTGGCATAGGGAATAATGGAGGCAGGATAGCCCGCGGAGCTGGGTATCTGCTGCAATTGCAGCAGGATGTCCGTACGGTGTTCCCGGAAGGCATCCACCGTCAGTGTCACACGGCCATTGAAGAATTCCATGTCTGCGCCGATATTCGTCTTCTCGGACACTTCCCAGGAGATGTCGCCATTGCCGATCCTGTCTTCCGCAAATCCATTGGGGGTGACGGTGGTCTGGCTTTGACCAAACAGGTAGTTAGCCGCCGTCTTGTTGATCGTAGTCAGGTAAAGGAAGCGCGCGATGCCCAGCTGATTGCCTATCTGGTCGTTCCCACTCCGGCCCCATGATGCTCTTATCTTTAAGTAATTCATCGCATTGAAGTTCCACCACTTTTCCTTGGAGGGCACCCAGCCTACAGCCACGGAGGGGAAGAAGCCATATCTTTTCCCCGAAGGGAAGTTCTCGCTGCCATTGTAGCCCATGTCGAACTGCAGGAGATAACGGGTGGCATAGTCATAAGTAACCCTGCCCGCAAGACCCTGTCTCCTGTAAGGAATATTGTCGGTGGAGGTGGCAGCCGTAAGGTCCACGTATTCTCTTCTATTGCCGAGCAGCAGTCCGTTGAAAGTGTGCTGCCCGAAGGTCCTGTCATAGTTCACGGAAGATTCGAGGTAATAGGCCCTGTTGCTGACATTGTAGCGGGTATAGCCCAGCGGCGTCTCCGTGAGGATAAGCTTGTACTGGTCCACGCCATTGACGTCCTTCCCGAGATATTGATAGGTCTGCGGCTGTTTGGGGCGGCCATTGCCTTGTACATCGTAAAAGTCATAGGCAAAGAGCCCTTTCAGATAAAGCCCTTTGGTAACGGTGGAGGAGAGGTCCCATTTCGTCCCCAGCGAGCTTTGAATAGTGCTCTTCTGCTCCTTCGTATACCCGGACTGAGTGGACTTGGAAAAAGGGCTCATCCCAAGGAAGGTACCGGACCCGGGGATAGAGCCGTTGGGGTTCCGCACAGGATATGCGTTATTGGGTGTAAGGTTGATAGACTCCATGATCAGGAAGGCGCTGTTACCGGGATAGTTGCCGTTGGAGGTGATACCGCCCAGGTTCAGCGACATGGACAGGCTCTTGCTCAGATTGACATCCACATTGCTCCGGAAATTGTAGCGTTTATAGTTGGTGTTGGTAGGATAAGGTACGGTCTTGTCCTCGTTGTAAAGTCCCTGCTGCACCGTGTAACCCACATTGGTGTAATATTTGAATGTTGCGTTGCCGCCTGTCATGCTGAGGTTGTTGATCGTCTGGAACGTGTGCTTTCTCAGGACGACATCCACCCAATCCACATCAGGGTAGAGATAAGGATCGGAGTGGGTCCTGTATCCCTCCACCTGATCGGGCGTATAGAATGGCTGTGGCGCGCCGCCACGGGCCATGGCCTCATTGGACAACGTCGCATATTGATAGCTGTTGATAAAATTCGGCAGGCGCAGAGGGGCCAGCGTCGCATTTTCCGTCCGGAAGGTCACTTTCGGCGGACCGTCCTTACCCCGCTTGGTATTGATGAGTATCACCCCATTGGCGCCGCGTATACCATATACGGCGGTGGCGGACGCATCCTTCAGGATAGAAAAGCTTTCCACCTCCTGTACATTCAGCTGGTTCATATCCCTTTCCACTCCATCGACCAGGATCAGCGGACTTTGGCTACCGGTGAATGTTCCCAAACCCCGGATAAATACGTTGGCAACATCATAGCCGGGCTCGCCCGAGGTCTGTCGCGTGATGACACCCGGCAGCCTGCCGCCGATGGCATTGGACAGGGAGGGAGTGGCTACCTGCTGCAGATCTGCGACCCTGACAGTGGCTATCGAGCCCGTCACCGAGTTCTTTTTCTGCGAGCCGAAGCCTACTACTACCGTCTCGTTGAGCTTCTGCCCTTCCTGGTCGGGCGCCATCTTTATGATGACATTTTTTCTGCCGCCGAGGGCGCTCACACGCAACCGTTGCGGCTTATAGCCGACAAAACTGACGAGGATGGAGTCGTTGATGTCGTCCACCTCCAAAAGAAATTTGCCATAGGTGTCGGCGGTAGCGCCTTGCCCGGAAGCTCCAATAACCTTTATATTGGCGCCAGGCATGGGTTCGCTCCTCTCATTGACAATGGTCCCTGAAAGCACGAACGATGTCGTGTTGGCTTTTACTGCCGGGAGGATGCAGCAGCATAGCAGCAGAGAGAAGAAATACCGAAAAAAAGCAGCAATTCTCATAAAACTGATAGTTATTGGGTGAATAAATAATTGTCATTACCAATACCAATCAAGGCAGCAATCAATCGTCTGTTCTAATAGAGCTTAACCTTTTGATAGCGGATGAATACGTATTCAAAAAAAGTCAGCGCAAAAAAAATTACTTTCTCGACCGCACTGTTTTTCGCACCACCAGATGTCCTTTCATCATCACCACCTGCGAGGAAGCGTTACCCTCTTCTATCTCCTGCAGGAGCAGCTCTACCGTGCTGGTTGTCATTTCCTCCAGCGGCTGTTCCCAGGTGGTCAGCGAATAAGAAGGCCATTCGGCCATACGGATATTGTCGAAACCCACCACGGATATGTCGTCCGGGATCCGCAGACCCAGCACGCGAACGGCATCCATTACACCCAGGGCGATGATATCGTTGCCGCCAATGATACAGTCGATGCTTTTATTCTTTGTCAGCAGCTCCTGGGCGGACCGGAAGCCGCTCTCGAATGTATAATGACCGGGCTCGATCGTCAGGTCTTTGATCTTTCTTTCTTCCAGCACCTCTTTAAAGCCTTTCAGCCTGTCGATGGTGGTGGAAGTGTCCAAGGGACCGGAGATAAAAGCGAACGATTGGTGCCCCAGCTCTACTAAATAGGTCGCTATCTGTTTGGCGGCCATGTAATTATCGCAAAATACCGCACTGCTTTCCAGGTTCTCGGTATACCTGTTGAACAATACTACGGAGATGCCATAGCGCTTGAATTTCTGGCTGGCGGAAGAGGACAGCAACGCGTCGGTGATGATGACCCCGGCCACATTGTACTCCAGCAGCCGGTTGATCTCGTCCTCCTGGATCTCTTCGTTCTCTGAATTGATAAAGATAAGGTGGTAGCCTTTGGCCGACAGCCTGTTGTGAAAAATCTCCAGGACGGCGGAATAGAATGGGTTACGAATATTGCGCATGACGATGCCGATCATCATGGACTTGCGTGTAATAAGGCTCCGGGCATGTGCGTTCGGTTTGTAATCCAGCTTGGCCGCGGCAGCCAGGATCTTCTTCCGCTTCTTCTCCGACACATTGGTATTGCCGGCAAAAACCCGGGAGACCGTCGACTGGGATACGCCCGCGATAGCAGCCACATCCTGGGATGTATAGCTCTTTTTTATGGGTGAGTTATTTGCCATGAATACGTAATCATTTTCAAATATAGGGATTTCCCCAATTAAAAAAATAATTTTTTGACTTTGGGTGATTTATCCCTTCAGGTTGACCACCACATTGATGGTCAGCGCCACGATAACGGTATTGAATACAAAGGATAGCAGTCCATGGATCAGCACCACCCGCCGTATCCTGCGGGACGAGATCTGGATATCCGACACCTGGAAGGTCATGCCTATGACAAATGCGAAGTAAGCGAAGTCCATATAGTCCGGGGCATCATTGCCCGGTATGTCCAGCCCCTTGGCAATCTCGCCCTTTTTCGTTGCATGATCGCCGTAATAAAGATGCGCATAGCGGCTGGTAAAGAGGATATGAAGCAGTATCCACGAAAAAGTGACGCCGATAATATAAATGGCCGTCTCCAGCCCTTCGCTCAACAGCCAGGCATTCTGGTTCTTCAACAGGAGCAGTACGGCGCCCAGGCTGGCCAGGATAGCACAGATCACGATGGTGAATACGACGGGACGGCTGGCGTCCTCCCGGCTGGCCAGGACCCGCAGCTGTTTGGGACATACGGCAGAGAAAATAGCCACACTAATGGCAATCTCGCAGAGGCTGAATATATCCCAGCCGACCATGGTACGGGTAAAACCTTCCATCCGGACGGGTAGCGTTAACAGAAAGCTGACTACGGCGATGGAGAGACAGATGAGCAGCTTGTAGATGGCTCTGATCCTGTAAAACCAATGCGGGGCTTTGATATATTCGGACATACCTGCTAATTTACGGTATATTTAAGTAAATCGCCTGTTATGACCCTACGTCTGTCCGTCCTGCCCCTGCTGCTGGTTTTTTTCTCCTCCGCCCGTGGACAGGGCTATAATCCTGCTATCGATGTGCAGCACTATACCTTCATGCTCACGGTCAACGATACCACCGACAGGATCCTGGGGACGACCCTCATTTCCATCAAATGCAGGCAGCATGCGGATAGTCTCCTGCTGGACCTGAAGAACGTCGACGACAAGGGCAAAGGGATGAAGGTCTTTTCCATAGAAGAGAAGAGACATCCATTCACCTATCAAAGAGAATTTAAGCACACGGACGAGCACCTCATTATCTATGACACAGTAAACCCGGGAGATCAACGATTTTATGTCATCAGCTATGGAGGCGTCCCTGCCGATGGCCTTATCATTTCCAAAAACAAATACGGACACCGTGGTTTCTTTGGCGACAACTGGCCCAACCGCGCCCATAACTGGCTGCCCTGCGTAGACGACCCATCGGACAAGGCGACGGTAGAATTTATAGTCTCTGCGCCCGCTCACTACACGGTAGTAGCCAATGGCGCTCTCCGGCATGAAAAGATGCAGCCCGATGGCATGAAGCTCACCCAGTGGCGGGAGTCCGCCCCCCTGTCCCCCAAGATCATGATGGTAGGCATCGCGGACTTTGCCGTGGACCATCCGGGGGATGTGGAAGGCGTACCGGTGTACAACTATGTCTATCCGGAAGATAAGACGGCCGGCTTTCGCAGCTATGCCAATGCGCTGCGGATACTCCCCTTCTACATCCATCACATCGGCCCCTACCCTTTTGAGAAATGCGGCAACGTACAATCCAAGACCCGCTTTGGCGGACTGGAGAACGCCAGCGCTATCTGCTACTATGAAAATTCGGTGAGCAGTCCGGGGATCGAATCCCTGATGGCGCACGAAATCGCCCACCAATGGTTTGGGGATGCGGTGACGGAAACCCAATGGCGGCATCTCTGGCTCAGCGAAGGGTTCGCCACCTATATGACCCATTGCTACCTGGAAAGCCGCTACGGTCCCGACACCCTGAAGGCAGGCTTGCGGAAAGACAGGCTCAAGGCCATTGAATTTGAAAAGAAAAGAAGGACTCCCGTGGTGGACTCCACTGTCAGACAAGATTATATGGAACTGCTGAATCCCAACAGCTATCAGAAAGGGAGTTGGGTGCTGCACATGCTGAGGCGGAAGACAGGCGACTCGCTTTTCTGGAAGGCCGTCTCCACTTATTACAGCACCTACCGCAACAGCAATGCCTCAACGGAAGACTTTGAAAAGATCGTGGAGACGGTCAGCGGACAGGATCTGCACGCCTTCTTCCGCCAATGGCTGTATACGCCGGGTCACCCTTCCGTCCGGCTGGAATGGTATTATGACGACGCCAGCTCCGCCCTGTTTATCACCACCACACAGCTGCAGCCAATACCTTTTGAATTTCCCCTGGAACTGTCCATCGACGGCAAACTGTATACCATCCAGCTCACGGCCAAAACCAATCAGGTCCGGATACCCCTGATAGCTGAGCCAACAACAGTGATCCCGGACCCGAATGTGAACCTTTTCGCCGATTTTGAAATTTCGGCTGGCGCCAACAACGGTGTGCTCCATTGAAAAGTTGGACTTGTAATAGAAGACTGCTTTTTTGGGACCTCGGCAAATGGTTTAAAATTTCTCGAATTTTCGTACTCACAGTACCAAAAACCCGCTTTTTTTAAACCAAATCTACCCCCCCTAAAAATAGGGTACCGCCGCGCCCCCCTTACACAGCGTCCGACAACGAACTGAAGGTAAAGTCCCTTGCCTTGATAGGCGGCACCAGGTAGCTCCGGTAGGATTCCACGCTGATGCTTCTTTCCGGCCGCCCCAACGCTTCCACATTGTTCAGCATGATCACAGGGCTCTCGTTGAACCGGAAGTTCTTGATGGGGAATTTCACTTCGCCATTCTCGATATAGAAGGTACCGTCACGGGTCAGGCCCGTAAGCAATAGTGTCTGCGGGTCCACCATCCGGATGTACCAGAGACGTGATACGAGTATGCCTTTTTCCGTGCTTTTGATCAATTCTTCCAGCGAGGCGGTGCCTCCATCCATGATGACATTGGAAGGCCCCGGTACAGGGTCCACTTTTTTCTTGTCCGCCCAAAACCGGGAATAGCTCAAGTTCTTTACCACTCCCTTCTCGATCCAGCTCCTCTTCGTGAGCAGCTGACCTTCCCCGTTCCAGGTAGAAGAGGGAAGATCGGGATTGAAAGGGTCGGAATAGATATTCACCTTCGTATCCATCAGCTGTTCTCCCAGCCGATTGCCACCGCCCGCCTTGCTCATAAAGCTCCGTCCTTCATCTGCACTACGGGCGTCCAGCCCAAAGAAAAGGCTCTCCAGCAAATATGCTACGGCCACGGATTCCAGGATCACGGTATATTTTCCCGGCTCGATGGCCTTGGCGCCGATCGAGCCATTGGCCTTGGAAGTAGCGATCTTCGTAGCGGATAACGTATCCAGCTTGCTGACATCATTGTAGCCACGGGCGGCATAGCCGGAGCCGGTGCCTTCCTCGTTACGGGTAGTAACGGTGAACACGACGTCCGTGCCCTTATTATAGGCGAAAAGCCCTTTTGAGTTCATGATAGCGTTGAAGCTGGTGGTGTTCTCCAGGTAACCTGCCGCCTGTAGCCTGGCATCCTTGCAGGTCTGTATACTTTTGGCTACGGCGTCCGCCCTCGTATCGGGCGTAATGGCGGCCGTTACAGGCACATAGGTGATGGATTCGGGGAAATCCTGCGGCCCCAGCAAGGGCATGTGCTCGGGATTCTCCGGAGCCAGCTGGGCCAGCTCCTCCGCGCGGCGTACCACTTTTTCCAGACTGGCGTCGTCGAACTCGTCGATGGTGGCAATGCCCGATTTCTTTCCATAAATAGAATTGACGATAAGGGTCAGCTGGCTGACCTCGCCGGCAGTCGAGACGGAGTTGCGGGCATACCGGATATTACCTCCGTCGGAGCCCGTGAGAGAGACCTGGCATTCCTCCGCCCTGGAATAGCTGAGCACTTTCTTCAGCAGCTGCTGTGCTTCATCTTTGCTTAAAATTGCCATATATAAAATTGCTTTGTAGTAGTTAAAAGGATTAAATTTTCCGGGCTGTATTGATGACATTCACTCCGTTGAACCGGGCCGTCGAGCTGCCATGTGATACGGCATTGGACTGGCTGGGTTGCCCCTTTCCATCGTTGAACGCTCCACCCAGTCTGTAGTCACGCTGGTCGGCGATGGCTACACAGGAATTCCAGAACTCGCGGGTATTGGCCTGGTAGGCTACGTCCTTCAACATACCGACGATCTTCCCTTCCTTGATCTCATAAAAGGTCTGGCCGCCAAACTGGAAATTGTACCGCTGCTGGTCGATGGAGAAAGAGCCGTTGCCAATGATATAGATGCCTTTCTGTACATTCTTGATCATATCGTCTACAGAGAGCGCGTCCTTACCGGGACGGAGAGACACATTGGGCATACGCTGGAACTGCACATCGGACCAGCTTTGGGCATAGCAGCATCCCTGGGACGCCTTCAACCCGATGATATGCGCCTGGTCGCGGATGGCCTGATAATTGACGAGGATGCCGTCCTTGATCAGGTCCCACTGTCCGCATTTCACGCCTTCGTCATCATAGCCTACGGCGCCTAATGATCCGGGCTGGAGTTTGTCGGCAACGATGTTCACCAGCTTGCTGCCGAAATTGAAATTGCCTGACTTCCACTTGTCCAGCGTAAGGAAGCTCGTTCCCGCGAAGTTGGCTTCGTACCCCAGCACACGGTCCAGCTCCGTAGGATGCGCCACGGACTCGTGAATGGTGAGCCAGAGATGGGAAGGGTCGAGTATCAGATCGTACTTGCCAGGCTCAACGGATTTCGCCGCGATCTTTTGCGTGACATCGGCTGCCGCATTTTTGACATCTTCCAGCATGTCATAGCGGCCCTTATAACGGGTGACGACGCCTTGCACCTTATCCTTATCAGCGGCCGTGAGGTATTCATACCCCATGCCCATGGGCGAGCTCAGGGCCTGCCGGGTCTGGAACTTTCCGGTGGCCTGGTCGATCTTTGTGACATTGAAGAAAGGATAGATACGGTGGATGTCCTGATCGATGTAGCTGCCGTCGGTGGAGGCAAAGTATTTCTGCTCGTTAACAGCCAGCATGGCCGAATTGATAAAATTGGCGCCGCCCTTCATAGCGATGCCATTGACATTCAGCAGGAGGTCCACCTTTTCTTTGATG
The DNA here is from genome assembly GCA_035546735.1 of Puia sp. Lineage (GTDB taxonomy): Bacteria > Bacteroidota > Bacteroidia > Chitinophagales > Chitinophagaceae > Puia. Next base: position 1,889 of record DASZWE010000084.1, on the reverse strand, counting down.
GGCACCTCGAATGTATTCTTTTCGATGGGCGTTTTCCAGCTCACCTCCCCATATCCTTTCTGGGGCGCCAGTTGTACAGGCTCGGAGATGATCCTGGCATTAGCCTTGGCTACGGCTACGGCCCTCTCCGCGGTACGGGCCACGCCTTCTTTGGTGACGTCATTGGTAGCGGCAAAACCCCAGCTACCGTTCGCGATCACGCGAATGCCCACGCCGAACGATTCCAGGTTCACGATGTTCTGGATCCTGTTCTCCCGCGTAATAATAAATTGATTCAGGTAACGGCCAATGCGTACATCGGTGTACGTGGCGCCTTTAGCCTTTGCGGCATTAAGAGCGACATCCGACAGCTGCTTTTTTACAGCAACATCCATCCCGGCGTTGAGCGCCTCGGAAGGGTCGATCATTCTTGTGCCGAAGGGAAGTTTGGGTAGGACGAGTGAGCCGAGGCCCATGCCCGCCATTTGAATGAAATCTTTTCGTTTCAAGGTTTTCTCATTTAGTTGTGCCCTCAATCTAAAGAACTTTTATATAACTTTTACCCCGCTCATCCCATCAAATCCTCCTTTCTACCCATAAAAACACAGCGCTGAGCACGAATAACAAGTAAAACCATCCCTTGGCGACCAATAACTTGCGTTTCCCGACATGCTCTATTGCCTCTCCCTTTCTCCCGCTCCGGGCGGCAATCCACCGCTGCGTCCCTTCCAGCCTCTCCCTCCGATGAATAGTTGCCCAGTCCCCTTCCTTCCAGACATACCACCAGCTCCTTTCTCCCTTTGACGTATGCGCCGCCTGCCAACCAGACTCCCGGGGCCAATAAACTCCCGACCAGTAAAAAGGCAAAAAAGGATGCTGTGAAAAATAAATGCTGACCGGCGCACCACCGCCTTTTTCCTCTTCCAGCAGGCCCTGCGGCAGCGACGCAGCAGACTGAAGGAGGATATTTACCGGATGATCCACTTCCGGCAAGGCGGGAGAAAAATACCAGCGCTCTGTCGCCTCTCTCTCCCGGACGGCCTGCTGCAGGATACGGGTCCAAAGGGCAGCATACTCTTTTCTTTCACCTGCCAGCAAGCGCGCATAAGTGGCATGCAGGGTAGTGAGCAGTATCTTTCCGGAGCCATACATGCGCACGCTGTCCAGGTCGTGATGTAGTGTATCTGCTCTTATCACCAGCCCCAATCCCTTTTCGGCAATGGCATTCCATAGCGCCGCATGTTCTCCCGCCCCCATCGTCCTCAACCCGGCGGCATCCACTATCACTACATCGAATCGATCGAGCAGGGAGGGGGAAAGGCGATCGACAGCCATTGTCGTTGTGTTCAGAAAGGCATGATCGTATTTGTCCTTACTGATAGCGGTCCGTACGACGACGCTATGCCCTTTTTCCGAAAGCCATCCCGCCAGGAATCTGTTCTCAAAATCCGGCGAAGCAGCCAGCATCAGTATTTTCTGCGATCTCACAGGCAACACCTCCACGGGAATGGATTCCCTTTCCAGGGTATCTTTTCCTGCAACCACCACCAGCGTATACACGGCCCGATCTGCCTGGACAGGTACCGTCTTTAGCTCAAAGCTGTCTTCCTTCGAGCGCACCCCGGCGGAATCCAGCAAGCTGCCTGTCCCAAAGAGCAGGAGCTTTACGGGCCTGCCGGTGGTATTGTAAAATCTGCCTTGTACCCTGCATTCCTGCCCCGGCAACAGCTGTTGTGTCCAATGCAGGGATACGATACCGACGGGCATCGGAGAAGGATGAAACAGTACGGGTACGTCAGGAAAATTGGCGCGCTCTTCCACCGTCAATCCATACCCCAATACATGCAACGCCGGCACATGCAGGTCTTTTAAATTCTTCACCTCCACTCGCGATGATAAATATATCCTCG
>DASZWE010000083.1:0-6671 GCA_035546735.1 Puia sp. | reverse complement strand
CATGGGTTATCCAGCACTTGGTGCCATTGATCACCCACTCATCCCCTTCTTTCACGGCGACACAACGCATATTGCCGGCATCGCTCCCCGTGCCGGCCTCCGTCAAACCCCATGCGCCCAGGGATTGTCCCGAGGCCAGACAGGGTAAATATTTCCGCTTCTGCTCCTCATTGCCAAAGGCGAGGATATGCCCCGTACAAAGAGAATTGTGTGCGGCCAAGCTCAACCCGATGGAACCACAGACCCTTGCTATCTCCTGTATGATGGTGACATACTCGATATAGGAAAGACCCGATCCGCCATACTCTTCCGGGACAAGCACGCCCATCATGCCCAGGTTCCCCAGCTCTTTGAACAGCTGACGGGGAAACTCCTGCGTCTCATCCCATTCCATGACATGCGGCTTGATATATTGATTGGCAAAATCCCGGGCCGTATGGGCCACCTGTTGTGTGATCTCATCTCTTGAAAATTCCATGTATCGTTATTTTTTTCAAAGGATTGTCCGTTTGTTTAAAAGAACCAGGCAACAACCTGATGGCTATTGCCTGGAAACACTTGGCAAACAATCATTATCAGAACGAATACCTAGGCAGGTATTTATATATATAAAGGTAATAAATTTTTACCAAAAACTAACAGCTGTTAGTTTTTTCTCCGGCAGAGGTGCTGCTAAAAGAAAAAGGCCAGCATAAACTGCTGGCCCTGAACATAATACGGATTAATCACTCTCTCCGGCCTTAATGGAAATATAGTCCGTCGGGCAGTGATGTCTAATGTCGGACCTTCGGCCATCAGGCCTGTGGCCCGCTTTGTTTTCTTCGGGAGTCACTGAAGGGACTCGCTGCAGGACAGTGATCAGCACTAATAGTAGTATCGATAGGGCCTTGGACGGGCACGGCTTCGGTAGCTCCTGTGATAAACCTGCTCCGGAAGGACTTGCCCAAGTCCCAGGATCAGGCCTGCATTCAGGCTGAACTGGTAAATACTGGAATAACCTGAGATATTGCTGCCAACACCATAATTGCTGAAATAAAAACCGCCGCCCGCCTCATCCACAGGCGACAGCAGCTGCGCCTTGAGCTGAATGCCTACCCGGGGACTACAGTAGATATTCGTCCCCAGCTGTAGCCCCATGGCAAATTTTGTATCGCTGGAATAAGCTGAATTGGCGCCGGGGGTCAGCACAGCAGCGCCTAAAAAAGCCCCGATAAAGGGTCGGACAGTGGAGCCGGGAATGTTAAAGGACGGCACCATTCCCAGCATGATATAGTCAAGGGTAAGATCACCACCCGCCAGCTTTTCACCTCCATAACCGTATTGGTAAACACCGGATTGTGTATTCATATGATCGTACAGCACTTCAAGGCCTAGACTCCGGTTGAGATTGAACTTCAGAGAGCCTCCCAGGTTAAGCCCTCCGTTGATGCGGCCATATACGTCATAAAAGTCGGTACGGCTTGGGAAAGTATACCCCGCATTGGGGATCAGCTCCACCTGCGTCTGGGCAAAAGAATGCAGCGCCACCAGGACAGCCAGCGGCAGGATCATCGCAATTTTCCGCATATGTTAAAGTTTACGATAAGAATAGACGGGCTAAATGTCAAAAGGTTTAATGCAGCTGGGGGAAAGAAGAGGCATAATTGTTAATCAATTGCAAAACAATTCCCACCACCGGCTGGCCCTTCAGGCTGTCACGTATACAAACAAGGGCCGAAAGTGGGCAATTGCGACAGGGAAACCGGTTTCGAAAAAATATTTGTCTACTAATTTGGTAGACTAATAAGCATGCTGTATTTTTATGGCCTCGTATTTGTAATACCTGAGAGAAAAAAATATCGGCGCAAGCCGTCAATCTCTTTCATATGGCAAGCAATCGTTAGACCGGGCTGTATTTCTATACAGCCCTTTCCTTTTTCGGACGGAGGCCTCAGCAGCAAGAGTTCCTGAAATTGTTCGGTCACTAAAAATAACTATTCACCGCAAACTCATACTGATCTATAAATATGTCCTTAATTGGTTTAATATTATTCTGCTCATAAAATACTAACATGCCCTTTTTATATTCGATTGAATTCACCGTCCGAAATGATATTGGGCAATATCCGTGAGCAATTAACAGGGCATTGCTGACAATACGCGCCGTTCTCTTATTGCCATCTGCAAATGCCTGGATATAGGAGAGCAAAACAAGCGCAAGCAAAGATTTTTCGAATATGTCTCCTTTGGCATTGATCAATTCACACATATCATTTAAGGCTTCCCGTATCTGGTGTTCATTATCCAGTGGTTTATAGTTCGTACCGGAAATACCAACTCTCCTTTGTCGGATATTGCGGTCGACACCCAGATCTTTGATGAGCAGACTATGAATATCTTCTATTCCCCGGACAGTCAACGGCACCACATAATCTGGATTGGCAATAATAAAATTGATCGCCTCTTTATGATTTAACAACATAGTGGCGTCATCCTTAGGTTTGCCTTCAGCGGTCTTTTTCTCTTTGAGTAACCTCTCCGTTTCTAAAAGCGTATAAGTGTTACCTTCGATCTGCGATGATTTCCAGCTAAGATCGATGGCCAGACGCTCCATTTCTTTACTGTATTCGGTAGACGACAAGCTCGCAATATTCTTTTTGAATCTTTCATGCAACGCATCAAGGCGAATATGCTCTTTTTCTGTGAACAAACGGGTATCACGTAAAACACCACTGATCAATGATAGATTAAAGCTGTCTTTGACCTGTCTTTCATCCTGCTCTTTTTCAAAGTAGCTTTTTACATCCACCGGATACAATAGTTCATAAGCAGGACTGATTACGTACTTTGTAGCTTTCCCTTTTCCTTTTGTAGTGATTAGTTGTTCCGAAAGAAGCTGATTCAAAACCCGCTTAACGGTAGCATATCCTATTTTCAAACCCAGGCCATCGTATATTTCTTTAGACGATTGTAAAGGGTGAAGCTTAATAAGCTCGATGATATCCCTTTTTGTATTAGATGCCATTGTAGCTCAATTTAATATCAATTCTAGCTCAAAATTACCAATTTTTGAGCTCTATTCTCCCTCATTTTGAGCTTTATTAAAATTGTAGCTCACAATCCCAGCATTTAGAGCTCAAATAAGACATTTTTTGAGCCGTTTTCCCTCCATGGTTGAGCTTAAAAATGAGAGGATGACCTTACACCGAAAGAACCAGCCCATCATACGCCAACTCCATCCCGGGAGGAAGCGTAGCGCTCACCGCCTCGTGAAAGCCCAATTGATGGCTGATATGCGTAAAATATGCCCGGGGTACGCATAGCTCATTGACCAGGTCGACGGCTTCCTGTAAGGTATAATGAGAAATATGCTTCTCATGACGCAATGCATTCAATACGATGACGCTGCTGCCTCTGATCTTTTCCTTTTCTTCCTCATCGATGCGGTTGGCGTCCGTGATATAGGTAAAGTTTCCAAACCGGAAACCCAGGACAGGCATCTTCAGATGCCACACCTGTATGGGCTGAACGATGATATCCCCCACGGTGAAAGGCTCGTTATCTATTCGGTTGAGGCGGATATCCGGTATCCCCGGGTACTTCATCTCCGCAAAGACATAAGGGAATTCGCGGACGATGGTCTCCTGCGTCATCTCATTGGCATAAACATCCATGGCCCGCCCCTGAAAATAATTGAAAGCCCGCACATCATCCAGCCCGGCAATATGATCCTTATGCGGATGGGTGAAGATAACGGCATCCAGCTTTCTGACATGCTCCCGTAGCATCTGGTAACGGTAGTCGGGAGTGGTGTCCACCACGATGGTGGTAGTAGGCGATTGAACAAGGATGCTGCTGCGAAGCCGTTTGTCCTTCTTGTCGGTGGAGGCACATATAGCACAGGGACAGGCGACCATGGGAACACCCGTGCTGGTGCCGGTGCCCAGGAAAGTGATCTTTAAAGGTGGGTAACTCACCCCGTAAATTTACGATATAGTTTTCGATCTTCGGACATCACGGTAATGTACCCCCCGATCGAAAACAGGTGGCCGTCCTAGCTATCAACGGAATGATGCATCGCGATGACGTCGTCGTATATTTTTTTGACCTCGGGAGTCAGCGCCTCCGGCGTGATCTTCAGCTGAGGAATGATGTCGACCAGGGTATTGATACGGCCTTCCAGCTGGAGGAATTTGTTGAGCACTACCACCTTCTTCTGTTCAAGGATACAATATCCGCTCTGGAAGTTGCCTCTTTCATAGCGAACGATGTACTCCGCCTCGTCCAGCACCCGCTCGATCTTATCCAGCGTCGTGTGTGTGTACTTCATTGGATGTAAAGTTACTAAATACTGGTCCTACGGTCCAATAAGGGGTTTCGATTTTATCCACAGCTGGTGGATATCATCAGGCATTCTTACTGGTCATACGGATCACCGGAATGATCATTTCTTCCAGGCTGACACCGCCATGCTGGAAGGTATTTCGGTAGTAATTGACATAATAATTGTAGTTGTTGGGATAGCAAAGGAACCCATCCCCCTTCGCAAATATAAAAGAACTGTTCACCGTGGGCACAGGCAGGCCTGCCTCCTTGGGATCACGAAATGCCAGCACTTCCTTGGCCTCATAGTTGAGATTACGGCCGTGCTTATAACGAAGATTGGTCGTGGTTTGCTTGTCGCCAATGACCTTAAAGGGAGTTTTTACCCGTACGCTGCCATGGTCGGTAGCCAGGATAAGATTGATCTTCTTATCGGCTATTTTCTTCAGCGCCTGGTGCAGTGGCGAATGTTCGAACCAGCTGGCGGTGATACTACGGTAGCTGGTCTCGTCACTGGCCAACTCCTTCAGCACCTCCATTTCCGTACGCGCATGGCTCAGCATGTCCACAAAATTATAGACGATGACATTGATGTCATTGTTCAGGAGGTTGTGAATATTGTTCACGAGGTCCTGACCTGCCTGATAATTCACCACCTTTGTATAGGAGAATTTCAAATTGTCCTTTTTCAGACGGCGGAGCTGCCCCCGGAAGAAATCTTCCTCATGCAGGTTCTTACCCCCTTCCTCATCGTCATTCTTCCACTGGTTGGGAAATTGCTTTTCGATGTCGATCGGCATCAGGCCGGAAAAGATGGCATTGCGGCTGTATTGCGTAGCCGTAGGGAGTATGCTGTAAAAGCTGTCCTCCTCCGCAATGCGAAAGTTCTCCGCAAAAATGGGCTGAATGGCCTTCCATTGATCGATACGCAGATTATCCAGCAGCAAAAAGAAAGTAGGCGTGCCCTTTTCCACATGGGGCAGCACTTTGTAGCGGAACAGCGTATGGGACATGATCGGCCCCTCCTCCGCCTTGGGATGGACCCATCGTGCGTAATTTTTGCAGATGAATTTGAAGAATTCCGTATTCGCCTCTTGCTTCTGGGTCTGGAACACTTCCCTCATCTCGGGGCTGTCTGACTTCTCCATCTCCAGTTCCCAGTATACCAGCTTTTTATAGATATCCATCCATTCGTTGTAGTTGGGATTGCTGTTGAGGGCCATGAAAAGGCTGCGAAACTCCTGCTGATAGGCGGTGGTCGTCTTTTCCGCCACCAGTCTCTTATTGTCGATGATCTTTTTCAGACTGAGAAGGACCTGGTTGGGGTTGACAGGCTTGATCAGGTAGTCGGTGATCTGGCTGCCGATGGCGTCATCCATCAGGTTCTCCGTTTCATTCTTCGTGATCAGCACGACGGGTATCTGCTGGTTGATCTCCTTTATCTTGGCCAGGGTCTCCAGACCCGTGATACCGGGCATGGTCTCGTCCAAAAGCACAACGTCGATGGGGTTCTCCCTGACAAAGTCGATGGCGTCGAAGCCATTGGTCATTTCTTTCACCTCATACCCTTTATTTTCCAGGAACAGGACCTGCGAATGCAGACTTTCTATTTCGTCGTCAACCCAGAGGATCTTTGCCAATGACATAGTTTCTTTTTTGGTTATGTACAACTTCATCGCCCGTTTTGGGTCCGTCAGTCGATCGCGCCCCCTTTTAAAGCAAACCAAGTGCCAGCCAGGAGATCAATAAAGGTAAATTTATATTATCCGTACCGTATTTGTAGCTTTGAAGATTGTTTAAGACTGTTTTAACAAAACACAAACAAGAATGGCTCAATTGTCGCGCAAGATCATCAACGATCCTGTATACGGTTTTATTACCCTGGACGACCCCCTGTTGCTGGCAATTATTGCCCACCCCTTTTATCAACGCCTTCGCCGCATACACCAGATGGCCTTTGCCCACCTGGTCTACCCGGGCGCCGTACATACCCGGCTGCATCACTCCCTGGGCGCCTATCACCTTATGTGCTCCGCCCTCGACGAATTGCGACGCAAAGGCATTCCCATCTCCCCGGAGGAAGACCTGGGCGCCAAAGTGGCCATATTATTGCATGACATAGGACATAGCCCTTTTTCCCACGCGCTGGAAAATGTCCTGATCCGGGACCTGCCCCATGAAGAGATATCCATACTCATCATGCACGACCTGAACAAACAGTTCGACGGTCAGTTGGATACGGCCATCCGTATATTCACCAATGATTACCCCAAACGCTATTTGCACCAGTTGGTATCGGGTCAGCTGGATACGGACAGAATGGATTACCTGACAAGGGACAGCTTTTTTACAGGCGTTTCGGAAGGGGT
>DASZWE010000082.1:0-7769 GCA_035546735.1 Puia sp. | reverse complement strand
ATGAGGTGAAGGAGCTGGGTAATCACTACGGTGAGGAAGAGAGCAAGCAGAATACCTGCTACAAGGACTGCCAGAAAAGCGGCGAGCCCTTTGTGCAAGCCCCATTTTTCCAGCTGCAGGCAAATGGGGAACAGCATGCTGGAAAAGATGATCGCAAATAACAAGGGTATGATCAGCACTTCCGCCCAGGCCAGTATGACAAAACATATGGCCAGGATAAAAAAGATGGCAGCAATACGTACCGGATTTGCGAATTTTATTTCATTCATGGTTGTAAACATTAAGGAAGAAGCCGGCCACGGGCACCGGCTTTAAGGGCTTGGATCGAACCCTTTACCCCAAAGGAACTTTATAACGAACCTATGGTTCGTTCCCGTCTGGTCGTCATGCCCTCCGGATGATGCCCAGGATCAGGGAGATCAATGCCAAAACAATCAATATATGGATCAATCCGCCAACACTATATACGAATACGCCCAGGAGCCAACCTATGATCAGAATTACTGCTATCAGATAAAGTAAACCGCTCATAAAAAAAGTTTTAAGTAAGTAAGGAATTTTTATGTCTACTCATACCTATGAAAAATGCTTGCCAAAATTTTTATAAAGGCCTGTTCAGTCATTTACGGCGTAACATTGGCTGGCAATGGGGAAGAAAATCCACGAAAAGGACAGAATGGCCGTATTCCGGTGGATCCATGGACATTTCCATCTGGCACGATCTTGCTTATGTTGACGACATGAAGAAGCTTTCGATGTATTGGAAAGTGACGAAGAAGGCGGCACTGGAGTTTGATAGTGACAATGGTTTCAAGCTGGCGGCCTCTTTATCCTATTCCACGATATTTGCCATAGGACCTTTGCTGATCGTCGTCATTTCCCTGGCGGGTATATTTTATGGTCATGACGCGGTGGCGGGGCGGATCTATCACCAGATAAAAGGGCTGGTGGGGGGCAAGGCTGCCATACAGATACAGGATATCATCCGGAACATACAGGCGACGAAGCATACGGTAACGGGCGCCATCATCGGCGGTGTTGTCCTGCTGATAGGCGCTACCAGCGTGTTCACGGAGATACAGGGCTCCATTAATTATATGTGGTCTATCATGGCAAAGCCCAAAAAGGGATGGCTGAAGCTGATCATGAACCGGCTGCTGTCGTTCAGCCTTATCATTGCCTTTGGCTTTATTTCCCTGGTAGGGCTCGTGATCAATTCCCTGATGGATCTGCTGAGCGATTACCTGAAGCAATATTTTTCCAACTTTACGGTCTATCTCTTTTATACGGTGAACCTGCTGTTGACGCTGGCTGCCGTCACGTTGCTGTTCACCATTATTTTCAAAGTGCTGCCGGATGCCGTCATACGGTGGAAGGACGCCTTTGTCGGGGCGGTTTTTACCGGGCTACTCTTCATTCTGGGTAAATTTCTCATCGGCCTTTACCTGGGCAATTCCAATATAGGCGCGATGTATGGCGCGGCTGCCAGCATCGTCATCATCCTTGTCTGGGTATATTATTCCTCCATCATCCTCTACTTCGGTGCCGAGTTTACAGAAGTATATGCCCGCGACTATGGGGGGAAGGTGCGTCCCTCGGACACGGCGGTATATATCCTCAAGCGGGAAGTGAGGGAATTGGAAGATGAATCGACGACTGGCTAGGAAGCCCGGCGTTTGCGGGTGTTTCCCGTCCCCTGGAGACTGGCCTTTAGCTGTGAAAGCAGGTCTTTGCCCTGGCGGTGGACTACCTTCAGCGCCGGCGCCTTTGGCTTACGTCCTTTGGCCTTGGCATGTATCAGCTTCATCAATTCATCCGAGTAGGTGTCCTTGTATTTTGTTATATCGAATGGTCCCGAGAGCTGGTCGATGAGCTGGATAGCCATTTTCAGCTCGGCCGGCTTGCTGCTGCCGGAGGGTATGTCGAGGTCTTCCGTGCTTCGCACTTCCTCCTGCCAGCGGATCTTGTACAGGACGAGCACATCATCCACCGGCTTGAGAAGACAGAGGCTTTCCTTATTTCGCAGTACGAAGCTCCCGAAGGCGACCTTGCCTGTTTTGTGAAGGGCGTCGCGCAACAGCACGTAGGCCTTGGCGCCGGACTTATCGGGTTCGAGATAATAGGGCGTCTCGTAATATATGCCGTCAATCTCCGTCTCGATGACGAACTCCTTTATCTCGATGAGCTTTGATTTTTCCGGGCTGGCTTTCTGGAAGTCTTCGTCCGTGAGGACTACGTAGCGATCATCCAGCTTATAGCCTTTTACGATGTCGCCCCAGGCTACTTCCTTTCCTGTGTTCTCGTTGACACGCTTGAATTTGATATTGGCGTGATCTTTTTTATCCAGCATATCCAGGTCCAGGGAACTTTCTTCCGTGGCGCTGTACAGCTTGATGGGGATATTGACCAGGCCGAAGCCGATGGCACCTGTCCAGATAGAGCGCATAGAATTCTTTTTGTTAAAATATACGAAGATTTATGCCAAAATGAGCAGAGGCGGCCTGTACAGGGGCATAACAATTGAGTGGATGCCCAAAAAATAATAATCTTTTATGAAAACACATCAGACAATCCAGAAGCTAAGTGTATTATTTACAGCGGCTTTATTGGCCGTTGGTATGTCGGTCAGCGCGCAGGAACAGCAAACTTCTACGGATGCCGGCCTGAAGACGAAATTAGGTATCAAGGGCGGTTTCAATCTTACTACCCTCTATTCTTCCGATGTGTCGACTTCCCATATGAAGGGGGGATTCAATGCGGGGATATTTGCCAAGCTACCTGTCGCGAGAGGGTTTTCCATTCAGCCTGAGTTATTGTATAGCTTGAAGGGAGCCAAGTCCTCGTACGATAATTTTGTGCAGGGGAGTGGGGAGTATCGATTCAACCTGGGATATATCGAGCTGCCTGTACTGGCTGTGGTGAACCTTGGGCCGAACTTCAACCTGCAGGCGGGTGGATATGCGGCTTATCTGACCAATGCCAACGTAAAGAATGTGAACAACAATGGGGATGTCCAGGGGGCGACTGATCTGAATGCGGACAATTTCAACCGGTGGGATTTTGGTCTGGCAGGCGGTGCTGCCTTCGACATAGAGAACTTTACCATCGGGGCAAGGTATGATTACGGATTGAGCAAGATCGGGAAATCCGACAATCTGAGCGGGACGTTCGCGCAGGGGATGAAGAATGCGGGATTCTCGTTCTATGTTGGGTTTGGGTTTTGAGTGAAGCCATTGACACTACGAGGACGCTTATTAAAAAAGCCTGGCTGGCCGCCAGGCTTTTTTAGAGTGAAAAAGAGGGGCGCGGCTGCGCCCTTTCTTTTTCACTCCCATAGCCCGCGTATCTGCGCTACGGGTATATTTAACAATTCCCGGTATTTTGCTACCGTCCGGCGTGCGATGGAATAGCCTCTGTTGGCCAGGATGGAGACGAGCTGGCGATCGGTGTAGGGCGATTTTTTGTCTTCCGCCTCGATGAGTTCGCTGATGATGCTTTGGATGACCTTATTGCTAATGCTGTTCCCTTCCTTGTTGACGATGCCTTCCGTGAAGAGATCTTTCAGGAGAATGGTGCCGAAGGGTGTTTCAATGTATTTATTACAGGTCAGGCGGCTGACGGTGGAGATGTCTACCTTGACCTTGTCAGCGATGTCCTTTAATTTCATGGGTTTGAGCAGCAGGATATCTCCGTACTTGAAATAATCGTATTGCATATCCAGGATGGCCCGCATGATCTTCAGCATGTTGGACTCACGTTGCTGGATGGCATTGATGAACCATTGTGCGGAGGAGAGCTTGCTACGAAGGTATTGCCGGGCCGATTTTTCCACCTTATCATTCTGGGAAGCGTTGTGTACCATCTCCATCCAGGACTGGCTGATATGGAGGCTGGAGGAGCGTTGTCTGTACAGCGAGACGTCCAGCTTTTCTCCTTCGTCGAGAAGGACAAAATCCGGGAGGATGGAAGGATTGGCCTGTATGGCGGCAGTCGGCTGACTAAAAGGTCTTGTCTTGAGATGGGACAATAACCCCAGCACAATGCGGATCTCTTCATCATCCAGGCCCAGGATCTTTTTCAGCCTGTCCAGGTTGGCTCCCCGGAGGTCCTGGAAATGTTCTTCCAGAATGCAAATGGCCATGCGTACATCCGGCTGCCTGGTATTCATTTTTTTCAGCTGGAGGAGCATATATTCCTGTACATTCCTGCAGCCCGCGCCAAAGGGTTCCAGCTCGCGGATATATTTCAATACGTCCTCCAGTTCGGAGGCTTCTATCCACGTCTTGCGCGAGAAGGATATCTCAGAGGCCAGCTCTTCCAGGTCCTGTTCGAGAAAGCCATTCTCATTCAGCGAATCGATGAGGAAGTCGAAGAGGAAATATTTTTCTTCCTCAACGGCCAGGAAGCGGCACTGGCGTTTGAGCTCTTCCCTGAAGTCCGGTGCCTCCGCGATAGGTTTTTCGGGTACATTCTCCGTAGAAAGGTAATTTTTATATTCCGTCTTATAATCAGGAATGTCGTCATATCCATACTCTTCCCAGTTCTGAAAATCCTGAACGGTGTCTTTTGAGAATTTATCGGTGACGTTCTCATCGCCCGATCCACTTTCTTCCAGGACTGGATTTTCGGTGAGTTCGTCCTGGATACGTTGTTCCAGCTCCAGGGTATTCAAGTGAAAGAGATTGAGCAGCTCAATCTGCTGCGGCAGGATCGTGTGTTGTTGCTTTTGCGTTTGAAGTTGCTTGAGCATAGTCCACAGAATTTTTGTACGTAGGATACGACAAATCGGAAGCCAGAATTCCGGCAGGTTTAAAGCGACGGATACTTAGGCGGAGCCTGTAGAAAAATAGGAACGCATTTGGGGAAAAAACGGAACAAATACCTTGAATAACAACCGATTCCCTGAAAAGTGGGGCAGGGCGGCAGAAAAGGGGAATGTGGTCTATGTTTTGACAGATTAGGGTATATTTAATGAAACATAATATATGCAGAGCAGCCAGCCGACAAATAAACCCCGAAGATCCGTGATCCGAAGGCTGGCAAGGATATTCCTGAAGGTCATAGCTACCATCATCATTATCCTGGTCATCGTCATCTTTCTTATCCAGACGCCTTATGTTCAGAATATTATACGTAGCCGGGCGGAGAAATATCTTTCCAAAAAGCTGAACACCCGCGTCAGCATCGGGAATCTGTACATAAAATTCCCGGAGAATGTAGTATTGAGGAATATCTACCTGGAGGACAGGCAGAGGGACACGTTGCTGGCCGCCGGCCTCATAGATGTGAATATCCATATGTGGGGACTGCTGCACAGCCATATCGATATCGGGAAGGTGCAGCTGGAGGGGATCACGATGAAGGTGAAGCGTTTGCTGCCGGACACCGCCTTTAATTTTCAGTTTATAGCCGATGCGTTCTCCAGTCCGAAGAAAGAGGCCCCTGTCCAAAAAGATACTTCTTCCATGAAGATGTCCCTGGGCGAGCTGCAGCTGGACAGGGTGCGGCTGGTATACAGGGATACGGTGACGGGAAATAATGTGGAGGTCTGGATCGATCATAGCCAGACTGTGATGAAGCAGTTCGATCCCGTGGGGATGCATTTCCATGTGGCGCAATTCAGGATGCGGGGGCTGAGGGCAAACATCCAACAGGGGAAACCATTGATGGCGCCGGCGGCGGGCGGTGGTGAGGATACTGTCCGAAGTGCACCGATGGATCTTCAATTGGGTAAGATCGAGCTGGTGGACAGCCGGCTCGATTATGGGGATGCGGTAAATAAGCTTGCTACCCATGTACAATTGGGCGGACTGACAGCGGAGGTGCGATCGGTGGACCTTGACAAGCAGGTGTTCCGGGTGAAGTCGGTGGAACTGGACAGTACGGATTGGCGGTTCGACGATGATAAACAACGCCGGCAGAAAAAGGGGATGGATTATGCTCACTTGGATGTGAGGGGGATGAGCCTTCATGGGAACGACCTTTTATATAGTGCGGATTCTATCAGTGGGGTATTAACAAAGGGTGAAATGTCGGAGCAGTCGGGGTTCACGTTGTTGGAGCTCAGGACGGGGTTTGTATACACGGCCCATGAGACATTGTTAAAGGACTTGTTGCTACGAACGCCTGGCACTTTGTTGCGGCGGAGCCTGACCTTACATTATTCTTCCCTGGCCGGCATTACGAAGGACCCGGCCCATACGTTGGTGGACCTGGATCTGCCCGACAGCCGGATAAAGGTAAAGGATGTGCTCGTGTTTGCTCCTTTCCTGGCTTCCCAACCCGCCCTCGCTCCCAACGATATATGGAATGTGGATACCCGGATCAGGGGGAATCTGGACAACCTGCGGATCGAGCATCTGCGCTTCAGCGGACTGCAGGACATCCGTCTGGATCTTTCGGGAACAGTGCTGCATCCCATGGATACGGCCCGGGTAGCAGCCAACCTGAACATCGGCAGTATATCGGGGAGCCGGAGAAGCCTGGAGGCCCTGTTGCCAAAGGGGGCGCTGCCCGCCAATATCGTCCTCCCCGCAAGGTTTACCCTTCGTGGAAAGCTGGATGGGGGTATGACAGGGGTCAACAGTGATATCGTACTGACCACGACCTCGGGGATACTGGTGGTGAAGGGATATGTGCAGCAGTTCAGGGATATGCAACGCGCCCGGTATGACCTGGCTGTACAGACCCGGGGGCTGGACCTGGGCTATATTTTAAAGGACAGCACCCAATGGGGGCTGGTGACCGCGGACTTTGCGGCAAAAGGGAGGGGGTTCGATGTTCAGACTGCGAATGCCGTGGTTCATGGCCGGCTGCAGAGCGCTGTTATCCGCGGATATAATTATCGCGACTTTCTATTCGACGGCAACATCGCCGACAAGCATATTGCCCTGCAATCCTCTATTCATGATACTGCTATCAAATTCGATCTGAGGGCGTCCGCCGACATGGCGAACAAATATCCTGCTGTAAAGCTGGACTGGCGGATCGATACCGTGGACATGCATGCGCTGCATTTTGTAAAGGACACGTTACAGTTCAGGGGATATATCCATGCGGACTTCCCCAGTGCCAATCCCGACTCGCTGCTGGGGCGTCTGAAGATGGACAGCCTGCTGCTGGTGCAGGGCAGGCAGGTGCTGACTACGGACAGCATCCTGCTGGTGGCCGATCATAAAAATGGCATACAGGATATCCAGCTGCATACGGAAATGGCCGATGTGGACTGGAGTGGGCGTTACAAGCTCACTGAAACAGGGAAGGCGCTGCAGCACAGCATCAATAACTACTACCGACTCAATGGCTATAAGGATTCTGCATTTACGGAGCAGGACTGGAAGATGCGGCTGCAATTCAGGGTTTCGCCGCTGGTGCTGGCTTATATGCCTTCGTTGAAAGGGACGGATACCGTCGGGGGGATCATTTATTTCCAGAGCCGTTATGATGACCGGGGAATGAATATCAGCGCGCCCCATATACAGCTGGGCAGCCCGACTTTCGAGCAGGTGACGGTAAGAGCTTCCAGCGGGGAGCATGACGACGGTGCGTTCAGATACAGTGTGGATATCGGGGCGGGGCAGGGCAGCGGGGTGGCGCTTTATAAAACATCTCTTCATGGATGGCTGGCCGGGGACAAGCTGTTTACGACCCTGCTGCTAAAAGATAAGAAGGGAAAGGACAGGTACCGGCTGGCGGGACAGCTGGAGAAGCTGATCGATGGATTGAAATTTACGTTGCATCCGGATAGTCTTTTGCTGAACTATGACAAG
>DASZWE010000081.1:0-3557 GCA_035546735.1 Puia sp. | reverse complement strand
ATCTTTTGTGAAATGCTGTCCTGCCGGCCCTTCAGCTCGGCCAGCAACGCCTTTTTGCCCTCCAGGGTATTCGGATCTTTTTTGGAGGAGCAGGCCGTGAGCAAAGTGGCAACGACGAGGCCCATTGTCAGTATCTTTTGCATATCGATCATTTTAATTGTGCTTATTGGTATTTTTCATTTTATAATTTCCCTATAGCATTGAGGTAATCCACCCTCGCCACTACCGCGTTGTACAACGCATTGAAATAATTAGCCTGCGCCACCCGCTGGTCGGCAAATGCGGTGGTGATCTCCAGATTCGAACCCACCCCCTGCTCGAACTTCTTCCGGGTCTGCCTATACACCTTATCCGCCAGCTCCATATTCTTCTGCTGAAAATTTAGCGTGGCCAGCGCCGCCGAGAATCGCAGCTGCGCCTGCTTCACATCATTGTCGATACGTATCTTCAACGAATCCATGTTGTTCTCCGTCTGACGCAGCCGGAGTTTCGCCTGGCTCACATTGGCGGCCTTGAAGAACCCATCGAAAATGGGAATGTTGATATTCAGCCCGATATAGGCGGACGGATACCAGCTGTTCTTTTGCGTCAGATCGAACTTGTTCGAATACTGATTTTGAGAATAGTTGCCCGTCAGATTCACCGTAGGTATGTACATCTTTTTATACCGGCTGATGTCGAACTCGTTGAGCTGCTTTGTCACCTGCAGCAGCTGATAATCCTTTCTGTCGTTGTATTTATAATCGTCGGTGAGCGCGGCGCCCCTGATCGCATCGTAGGTAAGGGAATCTGTCAGCCGCAGCGAATCACCCACCGGCATGCCCATCAGCACCTTCAGTCCCAGGTATCCATTGTCGATCGTCAGCTGCAGATTGATCTTCTCTGTGTTGAGATTGGCCAGCTGCACATCCGCCTTGTCGATATCCAGCTGCTCCGCAAAACCATTTTTGAACATCTCCGTATAGTTGTGCTTGACCTCCTCCTGGCTGGCGATATTGGCATCCAATTGCGCGACCTGGCTCTTGCTGATCACCAGCTGATAATATATCTTCTCTATGTTGGCGCGGATCACCTGCTCCGTAACCTCCTGTCTCTTACGATAGAATTCCAGGGAAGCCTGACGCGCCTGTAGTCCCACGAATACCTGCCCGTCGAATAACACCTGCTTTAGCGTGATACCCGCGTTAGCATTGTATTGCGTACCGAACTGAAGAGGGACGAACGTACCCGCGGGCTGGCCGACAAATTCGCCGGGTATCAGCGTAGTGGGTATCTTGACATTGTCCACCAGCCCCAGCGCACCCGTGATCTGCGGCAGCGCCTGGGAAGTAGTAGCACGATTGCTTTGCTCCTGTATCTGGAGGTCCAGCAGCGCGTTCTTTACCATGACGCTGTTCTTTTGCGCATAGTCGATAGCCTGCGCCAGCGAAAATTCGTGGATCTGCGGAGCTCGTACGCCCCCCGGGCTATCGGTCGCCTGCTGGGTCCATGCCGTAAATGCAGGGAACGTCAACAGGGCAGCCATCAGGATCTTCCCGTACTTAAACCTTCTGTTCATGAGATAATTTTTTGTTACGTTCTGTAGTGTATTTCTCGATTAGCGTTCTGCCTGTATCATTCGCTACGCCGTGGAGGAATAGAATGGCCAGCTCATAGGCCACCTCTGCTACCTTGTACCGGCTGTGAGGAAAAACATCGGGGTTGAATACCAGAAAGGCCGCTTCGATCCTGGCCTTCACGACGACATCCTTATCCATGCCCTGCCGGTACAGCCCTTCCTCCATTCCCCATTGGAGATTATCGGTGAGTATCTTATAAAGAAATTGGTATTTGAACTCCTTTAGCCGCTGATACGCCCGCGGGTGATGCTTCTCCAGATCATACAGCATCAGGGGATTGGTATACTTCAGCATTTCCTCGACGGAATCCTGGGCCATGAATATCTGGTGGACGGCATTTTCCGCCTGCTGACGGAACTGCACACATTCCTCCTCGTTCTTGCGTATCTCCCGGTCGATGACGGCAGAGACCATATCGTCCTTATCCGTAAAGAACTGGTAGATGGTCTTTTTGGAAATACCCAGCTGGGCAGCGATCTCGTCCATGGTGATGGAACGGATGCCGTACCTCAAAAAAAGGTCGGCGGCTTTACCCAATATTCTCTCTTTTACATCCATAATTGCAGGAGACGGTCGGACGTCCCAGGGTACAAAACTATGGAAACTTTTTTCGTTACGAAAGTTTCCTGGCAAATTTTTTCTCCCCTCTCCCCGGGCAGTGCGCAGCATCTTGTCCTGCAAACAGTTACCCCGGAGAGAAAGACAGGTCCGCCCAGTTCGTCCCGGAATGTGTACTTTTGGGGGGCTAAATCCCCTGCACATGAAGTTTCAAAAAGTTCCTAAACGCTTGTTTCACTTCTTTTTACAGGGTGTGCTCGTACTGGCCCCGATATCCATTACCATCTGGACCGTCATAGCCGTCTTCAATTGGATAGACGGCATCCTGCCCAACCTGGTACATAACCTTTTCCCCAGCCTCATCGGGATGGACCAATATGGCGCTCCCAAAAGGATCCCAGGCCTGGGCTTCGCCGTATTCATAGCCATCGCCCTCTTTGTAGGGTATATATCCCCCTCGTTCATCGTCAGCAGGCTGGTGGACTTTGCCGACAAGGTCCTGGAAAAGACCCCCGGCATCAAGCTCATCTATTCTACCATAAAGGACTTCTTCGAAGCGTTCGCCGGCAACAAGCGGAAGTTTGACAAGGCCGTCCTCGTCAGCATCGACGCACCGGATATCTGGCGGGTAGGTTTTATCACCCAGGAAGAGCTGCATGAATTTGGCCTGCAGGAATACGTCGCCGTCTACGTCCCGCAATCCTATGCTTTTTCAGGACATCTTTACTTTGTAAAAAGGGACAGAGTGCGTATCGTCACCGACATCAGCTCGGCGGATGCGATGAAATTTGCCATCTCGGGCGGCGTAGCCGAGGTGGACGAACACGAGCCTGCGGGGTCTGCCGCGCAAGCCGGGCAAACCGCCATACAGCCCATGGAAGGAGCTCGTCCGTAAGGGTTCTGGATCAGCTCGCCCTTTTTTTTGCGTGCGCCAGTTTCCGCACCCTATTTCCAGAAAGCCTGTACGTGATCATCTTTTAAGATCGAGGAAGGATACAGCCCAAACATCTTCCGAAAGGTCCTGTTAAAATGCGACGCATCCGAAAACCCTGCATACAAAGCCGCCTCCCGAAGATCCTTTGTCTCAAACACCTTCTGCAACGCCATCAGTATACGCGCCCAAAGGACATATTTTTTTATAGGTATGCCCACTTGTTGTTTGAATAAGTGCGTAAGGCTCCCGGGCGAGAGAAATACTTCCGCTGCCAGGTCCTCGATCTTGAACGCCTCATCTTTCTTTTCTTCCAGCAGCCGCATCACCTGTGCGATCCGCTCGTCCATAACAGGCGACTCATCCAGTGCGCTCAGCCGGTAGACATATTGACGGGTGAGATCATGGACATAATGACTATCCAGCACCTCAGCCCCCAGACATACTTC
>DASZWE010000080.1:0-12383 GCA_035546735.1 Puia sp. | reverse complement strand
AGACAAATGCTGCGCCCGATGAATTTGGCGCCCACATGGTTCAACATCCGGATATTATCATGCAGATCGCCCCTGCCATTGAGAAGACCTTCCATCGTAATGGCGCGGGAAAGATAATTCTCCAGTACACGCCGGGATATGGTCTTATCAAATCGATAGTCCCTTCGATCGTTCCCTCGATAGTTCCCCGAAGACGCTGCCCCCAAAGAAAGATGGAGCAAAATAGCTATGGTAAAAGCCGCTGATCGCATAAATCTTTACGTTTAATGTTCGGCCGGCGAGCCACCCGTTCCCCATGTCTTATTGGGCTTCGGCCCCATGAACAGCTCCAGCGTCCCGCCATCCACCAGCTGCTGATGCGTAAACCAGGGCGTCGTCAACGCCTTTCCATTGAACCTGGCAGACTGGATAAATTTATTCACCACCGAGCTGCCATGAGCCAGTACAGTAAACCGTTTCCCGGAAGGCAGATCGATGGTTACCTTACTGAACACAGGACTCCCGATGGTATAAGAAGGTTTTCCGGGAGTCTCCGGATAAAAGCCCATGGAAGAAAAGACGACAAAGGCGGACATACCCCCACCATCCTCATCCCCCGGAATGCCGAAAATATCATCCCGGAACCATGCATCCAGCAGGAAACGCACCCTGCTCTGCGTCTTCCAGGGCGAGCCGGTGAAATTATACAAATATGGAATATGGAAGCTGGGCTCATTACCCATCGAGTACTGCCCCGTAAGAGCCGTGGCATCCGGGAATTTATACCAGAAATCATAACGGCTCCGGTCCAGGCCTTCCCTGAACAGCTGATCCAGCCTGTCTTCAAAGGCTTTTTTACCACCCATCAGCCCGATAAGCGCCGGAATATTCTCCTGCACCTGCCATAAATAGGTCCACCCATTGTTCTCATCATAATAATCTCTTCCACCGGGACCTCCATCAAACTTTGGATCGATATCGATCCAATGCCCGGCAGCATCCCTGGGCATAAAGAATTGCTTGCTGCTGTCCCAAAGGTTACGGAAGTTCTGCGCCCGGGCGGCAAACAAATGTTGATCATCTTTTTTACCCAGCTCGCCCGCCAGCTCAGACAATGCCCAGTCGTCATAGCTCGCACCCAGCGTCACCGCAACGGCCTGTCGCTTTTCGAACGGATGCACCTCGGCCACCGTCTCTTTCTCACCGGGATGGAGCGCAGGAAAGTATCCCTTCTCATGATAAAAATCATCCAGCGAAGTCTTGGGTCCGTTGCGCCAGGGCAGCAGCGTGGCATCAGTGGCATTCTTCCGCATGCCTTCATAAGCCTTTTCCACATCGAAATGACGCAGCCCCTTCCGATACGCATCCAGGAACACAACGGAAGAATGAAACCCATTCATACAGGCATGATCGCCAAAAAGCACGGGAAAAGTAGGCATCCACCCGCTCTGCTCGTACATGCGTACATAGGACTGCAACATATCCTCCTCGCGGGCCGGCTCCAGTATCATCCGCAGCGGATGCAACGCCAGGTAAGTGTCCCAGGACCAGTCATCCACATAGAAGGGACGCGCATCCTTGTGTAGCTTATTATCATAGCCGCTGTAGTAATTACCATCCTCGGTGATATCAACCATCCTCTCAAAACACCGGTACAGCGCCGTATAAAAGGCGCTCTTTTGCGCTTCGGTGCCACCCGTCACCTTTATCTTCGACAGCACATCCGTCCATTGCTTCTCCCCGGCACGGGACAAGTCCTCAAAGCTCCGGCCCTTTATCTCTTCATCAAACGTCTTCCGCGCCTGCCCGGGACTCACATAGCTGATGGCGTACCTGAATTCCAGCGAGCGTGTAGAAGAAGGAAAGGACACCGTCGCTCTCCGTCCCTGCACAACAGACACCCCCGCCACATTAAATACCCCATACAGATAGACCTTCACATCTCCATGGTATGTCTCCACACCCGTGATCTCCCGCGCCGAAGGGAACTGCCATCCCGGATCCCCCTCGTTGTAAGGCGAAAAAAGCAACGCAGCATCGGCGCCGGCAGGAAACTGTATACGGAACAATCCCGTACGCCGGCCCGGCGTGAACTCGACACCTACATTGTCGTCGATCAGCCAGGTGGAATAATACCAGGGCCGGTTGATCTCCAGATCGTGATCATAGGTGAGCCGTCTATCCCAGGCCTGATCCCCCGTGCCATGGACAGAAGGCTTTAAAGCAAACACCTGCCCCAGCCGGTGGGAGACGATCGTCAGCGGGAAGTCCGATATCTGATCATCCATATAATCCTTTCGCGTGGGCGTGAATCGTATGAGCTGGTTCGGTAGCTGCACCGTAGGGCGCGTAGGCTCCAGCAGCTGTCCCACATTGCCGATGGTAGGGTCTACATAGGAAGCATTGGATCTTACAACGGGGATAGAATCGCCGGCCATCGATCGTTGCACAAGGCCACATAGCAGGAGGCCGGCCAATAAGTATAGTTTCATCATGCAAATTTTAAAACAAGCCCCTGCCTGAGCAGGGGCCTTATAGCACCTTAATACCCCGCGTTCTGCGCCCATTCAGGCTCGAGCACGAGATCATTGAATGGTATCGGAGCAAGATATCTTTTCTGAAGTTCGGCAGGATCATTCAGCACTGCCGCCGGAATAGGGTTCTCCGAAGGATCACGGTTGGCGGCCACCTGCGGCAACAGCTGCAGGCGTACAATGTCGAACCAGCGGATGCCGAACTCTCCCGCAAATTCATACGCCCGTTCGAAGACCACCGAGTCGCGGAATGCCGTACCACTAAGACCAGTTGTGAGATTGGGCAGACCCGCTCTCTGTCTCACCAGATTGATCGCTGCATAGGCATCCGATGAAGGAGAACCACTGGCCATGGTGGAAGCCTCCGCATAATCCAGGAGCACCAGGGGGTATCGGATGATGTCCAGCGCCTTGCCCGTACTGGGATTCATGGAGATGATGGAAGTATCCGTCTCCGTGACGCCATCCCCATTGAGCCCCGACCGGAACTTCTTATAGTAAGGGTGACGGGCATGCGTAACGGGATCGTCCCAGTTGACGATCGTGTATGTCTTCTTATCCCCATTGAGCAGCTTGATCTTCGTATAGAACGTGGCATCCGTGCGGGTGCACTTGGGCGCATTCTTATAGAAATTGATCTCGGGATAGTAGTCATCCCATCCCCCATTCCCCGTCAGCGCCGTTTCGTCCAGGGGCACACAGGAGTTGCCAA
Organism: Puia sp.; assembly: GCA_035546735.1. Taxonomy (GTDB): domain Bacteria; phylum Bacteroidota; class Bacteroidia; order Chitinophagales; family Chitinophagaceae; genus Puia. Next base: position 9,158 of record DASZWE010000080.1, on the reverse strand, counting down.
AGCCGCGTTGCGGCAGGTTGCCGGGAACACTGTATTGAAGGGCGAATATGGACTCAGGCGTGTTATTGGTCGAGAATACCTTGTCATAGGGTGTACTGAGATTGAAAGGGCCGTTCTGGATTACGGAATCCGCCTCCGTAGCGGCCAGCGCATAATTGGATACCTGGTTCAACGGCCATCCCGCCATGGTCAGGTATACATCGGCGAGCATGGACCTGGCAGCCCAATGCGTAGCCTTGCCGGGTTGACCAGGCCAGCTGCCCGGCAGCATAGCCTTGGCGTTCTTCAGATCGGACACGATCAGATCATACACCTTGCTCACCGAATCACGGGGAGGATGCGAATTCGGATTGACGGGCTCGGTGACAATAGGCAAGGGCCCGAAAGTTCTTACGAGATAATAATACCCCATGGCCCGCAGGAAATAGCATTGCCCCGCCACCTGCGTTTTTTCCAGGTCAGGCGCCTGCGCCGCATGACTATAGTTCGCCAGCAGGTTGTTGGCCTGGTAGATACCTTTCCAGGCATTGTATACCGCCAGGCTTCCATTCTGGCTCGTACCGCTGAGCTTATCGAACTCACGCATGTCCTGCTTGTTCAGACCCGGGTCCGTCGCCAGATCGTCCGCACCGAAATAGGTGGTCATCTTGCTGGTAAAACCAAAAGTGCCATCGTATGCATATTGCTCATAGACGCCCACGAGCGATGCTTCCAGGTCTGCCGTAGTATTATAATAGCTGGAAGCAGTGATATTTCCTTTTGGATCCTCGTCCAGCTTCTGACATCCGGCAAATGTCAGCGAGCCGAGCAGTGCACAGGGGATCAAATATTTTGTGATCATTATGATGATGATTTATGATGATCGAATGATTTTTTATAGTTTAAAAACCAACCCTCAATCCCAACGTGTAGGTACGGGGGTTAGGCACTACGCCAGTCTCGAGACCCTGAGCAATAGCCGGGTGCGCCCCGAAATTGGCATTGGTGACCTCCGGGTCGAAACCTGGATAGCTGGTAATGGTAAATATATTTTGTCCGCTGACATACAATTCCAGGTTGCGTATCTTACCCCTGTTCAACAGCGACTGCGGGACGCGGTAGCCGATGGAAAAGTTCTTCAGCTTGATATAGCTGGCATCGTATACATAACGGCTGCTGTTGATGTAATTGTTGGCAGAACCCCCGAAATGGGGTATGTCCGTCTCATGCTGGGAAGTCCATACATTGAGAATGTCCACATTCGTCGCGTTCCTGGCGTCGCCAAGACCGCCGAACGTATAGGGGAAGGTGCCCGAATAGATCTGATTGCCATGCGTGCCCTGGAACATAAAGCTCACCGTCCAGTTGCCATAGCTCAGATCGTTGATCCAGCCGAAAGAGTATTTCGGGGTACCGTTGCCGATGACCATGAGGTCGGCGGCATTGATGGAATTGTCATTATTGACATCGATATACCTCGAGTCACCCGGCACTTGTTTGTATGCGGCTGCTGCTGCTGCATCCTTTGTCTTCCAGGTGCCCAAAAACTTATACCCATAAAAATTACCTAATGCGCGGCCTACGACGAGGATAGCTTCGCTGTTCTGCGCGGAGCCGATATTACCCTCTACAATGCTGTCCAGCCCGCCAAGGTTCAACACCTTATTCCGGTTGAACGACAGGGTGAAGTTGGTGGTCCAGGTGAATTGGTGGTCCGACACAGGAGTACCGCCCAGGGCCAGCTCGATACCTTTATTCTCCAGGCTGCCGATGTTGTTGGGGTACGATCCGCCACCATTCCACCCGGGATTGGGTTGGGAATACAGCAGGTTGGTGATCTTTTTATAATACGCATCTATCGAGAACGTGATCCTGCCCTGTAGGAAGGCGGCATCCAAACCCGCATCCGTGGTGGCATCGTTCTCCCACTTGAGGGTTTTCGTTACCGGCGAACCCAGGGGAGTACCTACCGAAAGAGTGCTGCCGTCATAGAAATAACCTACATTGCCATAAGGCCCCTGCGCTCCGGAAGTGACCCTTGCGATGGTAGCATACGCGCCGACAGCCTGGTTGCCCGCAACGCCATAACCCGCACGCAGCTTCAGGCTGGAGATCCAGGTGATGGGCTCCATGAACTTCTCCTTGCTGATAAGCCAACCCGCGGCTACAGAGGGGAAGGTGGAATATTTCTTCGTGAGGTGCGACGAACCATCGGAACGAACACTGGCCGTCAACAGATATTTGTCCTTATAAGAATAGTTTATACGACCCATATAGGATTGCAACACATCCTTCCAATAGTCCGAAGTGGTCTTCTGTGAGGCGCCCACACCCAGGTTATAGTACCCGTTGCCATAGGTGGACAGGTTGGTGGCAGTGGCCTGCGCGCCCGTGTGTTCATCCACCTGCTGTTCATACAGCGCGGTCAGCGTAATGGCATGATCGCCGAATCGGTTGTTATAGGTAAGGAAGTTACTGTTCTGCCAGTTATAATACTTGCTGGAGTTGACCCCTGCGTAATCGGAGTTCACAGCGCCCTGGGAGGTCTCGGGGCCATAAAGCTTCTGCTCAAATCCCCAGCTCGTCTCGTACGTATTGTTGGTAGTGAAAGTAAGCCCTTTTAATATTTTATAGGTCAGCACGCCCGTGCCGATCACCGTGCTGCTGCTGTTGTCATCCAGACCGTTGGTCAGCTGGGACACAGGATTCACCTGGTCCGATCCGAAAGGAGATTTCAGGATGAACTTTCCGCTGGCGTCACGCACCGGTGTCGTTGGGTCCCATTGATAAGCCTGTGCGAAAGGATCTGTGATGTCGCCCGCATAGTTGTTGTTCCGGCTGCTGGGCAGCAGCGTATAAACATTGAACTTAAGGTCCAGGCGATCGTTGGCCTTTATATCCACATTTGCCCGCAGGGTCGTCTTCTTATAATAGGTGTTGATAAGCAGCCCGGGCTGATCCAGATGGTTGAAAGAAAAAAGATACCGCACCGAGGAGGAGCCGCCGGACACGCTGAGCTGATAGTTCTGTATCCAGGGTTTTTGCGTGACCGCATCCTGCCAGTCCGTGACATTCGGATGCGCCTTCAGATCGTCCAGCTGGGCCTGGGTAAATGCGGCGCCCGACCCCAGGCTGGCGTTTTGGGCATTGGTCGCAAGAGCAAACTGGTAGGCGTTCATCAGCTTGAGCTTCTTGGGAAGTTCCGCCTTGCTGAACCAGGGGTTGAAGTCGATGCGGGTCTTTCCTTCCTTACCCGCCTTGGTAGTAATAAGGACCACGCCGTTGGACCCCCTCGAACCATAGATGGCCGTGGCGGACGCATCCTTTAATATCTCCAGACTTTCGATATCGTCCATGGACAGCGCCTCGATGCTGCCCCCGATGAACCCATCAATGACATACAGGGGGTCATTTCCGCCCGTAATAGAGTTGGTACCACGGATTCGAACGCTGAGCCCCTGACCCGGCTGACCGCTGTTAGACTGTACCACAACACCCGAAGTAGTGCCCTGAAGGGCCTGCTCCACCCTTACCAGGGGGCGTTTGGCGATCTCGTCCGCCCGGACCGTGGCGGTAGCCCCCGTAACATCCCGTTTGCGCTGGGTACCATACCCCACCACAACGACGTCATTTAAGGTCTTGTTCTCCGCCTTCATGCTGACAGTAAAGACCCCTCCGGGACGAGCCGATATTTCACTGTTGGTAAACCCTACATAGCTAACAACCAAAATAGGTTTTAGCTGTCCTGCCGCTGAGATCTGGAATACACCACCCGCATCGGTGGTAGTGGAGGTGTTCGTGTTCTTGACGGTGACGGTGGCGCCGACGAGAGGCTTGCCTTCCTCATCCGTCACCTTGCCTTTGATAACCTGATCCTGGGAATACCCCCGGAGAAGGCCCAATGTCACGAGAAGCAGTACTAGACATTTTTTCATAACACAAGCAATTGTTTGGTTTGTAGACACACCGGGTATGGTTTACTCCGAAAAATACCCATCCCCGGTGTTTATCTAATGATGGGAGCTTCGGCGGGGAGCTTCGTCAGACCTGCTTCGACCCGGTCCTCCTTGTTCATAACCTTCGCCGAAGGCTCGGTTACTTCGAAAGCTCCTTCTCGTTCATGACCTTCGCTGGGCTCGGTCACAGCCAGCGCACCTGTGGTACGCTTTGTTCCCGCAATTAAGCGCGATCAGGTTAATAGAAAGGCTAATTATTGATTAATAAGGATATTAATTCCTCCCATTAACAAAAAACAGAGCCGGCCCTACCGGGCCGGCTCCTGGCCAGGCCGGTCGGTTACCACCGACCGGCCTGGCAGACGAAGTCTCTTTCAGTTTCTCGCCAGGGGTAGTACCGAAGGGTTCCCAGCCCTTCGGTCGCGACGCACTAATGAATTAAAAACACGTGCGACACTTTACCCCGGGAAAGCACGTGTTTTTAATACCCCTCATTCTGTACCAACACCGGCTTATTCCTGTCTATCTCCGTCTGCTGTATAGGCCAGAATTCATAATTGTCCTTATATATAGTCGTCACACCCGGATTTAGCGGATTCTGCACAAACCCATTCAGCTTCTGCGTAGCAATACCCCATCTGCGCAGATCAAAATACCGCAACCCCTCCAACGCAAACTCCACCCTTCGCTCATGACGTATCCGCTGACGCATATCATCCTGCGTGAGCCCCGCCGGCAAGGGCGGCATATTCACCCCCGGACGGGCGCGCACCTCATTCACCTGCTGGTATACGCTGGCGTCAGGACCCACCGTCTCATTCTGCGCCTCGGCATACATCAGCTTGATATCCGCATAACGCAACAGCACATAATCCTGATCATCCAGCAACGCATCCGTGGGATTGGTCACCGTCGGGTCCAGCCACTTCTTGGCAGGATAAAACCCATTCTCCCACTCTCCCGTACCCGGATTACCCACCTGGCCAGGATAAGGCCACCCCTGCGCAGGACCATCCCCGGGCATAAAAAAGGTCATCGTCTTGCGCGGATCACCCGCCTCATATTCGTCGATCATGTCCTGCGTACCCTGCACATCCCACCACCCGGGACCGCTTAATAACGCCGCCAGCGATTTTTGACCATGCGTAATCGTAGGCGCCTGGAACTGCACCGAGAACATGATCTCGGGACTCGACTTCTGATCAGGCTTGTAAAAATTGGAAGGGTAATGCGGGTTGAGAGAAAAGAGGCCGTCGCTCAGGACCTCCTGTGCCAATGTGGCAGCCTCGGCCCAACGTTGCTCGAACAGCAGCATCCGCACCTTGTAACCCTGCGCCGCAGCCTTTACCGCATGCCCCGTGGTATACTTCACATCGGGCAGATAGGCAATGGCGCTGTCAAAATCACTTTCCACCAGCTTTAAAATATCCGCCCTGGGAGATTTAGCCCGGGTGCTTTTATAGTCGATGGTAAAAGGATCTTCCGTCACCAGGGGAACATTCCCATACAGCTCAGCCAGCTCGAAATAGAAGAACCCACGCAGGAAGAACCCCTCGCCCTTGTATTGTTTCAGCTTATCACCCGTCAAAACCCTGTCCACATTGGCCAAAAAATAATTGGCCGCCGCTATCGATATATAGCCATTACTGTAGTAGCTGGCGGCAAAACCGCTGCTGGTAGGCGTGAGACCCGCCGTCAGCGCCTGCTGCGCCCCCGCTATATTATGACGGGTATAGGAATTATCGGAATAGTTGTCCCACCAGAAAGGCATGTATTGAGGAATATACCCTTCGGTGCTAGGGCAATAGAATCGGTTGTAGATCCCTGTCAGCGCCAGATCCGCGTCGCCGGGCGATGTCCAGAAAATATTCGTCGAAAGCTTATCCGGCGGAGTGACATCCAGCTTCTTACATGCCGTAAAGAGAGTCGTGCCTGCCAGGATCAGTTGTAATATATATTTTGTTGTCGTGTTCATTGGGATGTACTTTTAAAGGTTAGAATTGAACGGAAGCCCCAAAAGTGAAGGTCCTGTTCTGTGGATAATTGGCGAAGCCGTACCATGCATCGGGCTTGTTGCTGATGTCCAGACGCTCGGGATCGGTGCCCTGTTTCAGCGGCGTAAAGAGAGCCAGGTTATCCGCCGCAAAATAAACGCGGAAATTCTTTAGCTCACGTATAAGCTTCCCCGAAAAAGTATATCCTATCTGCACATTCTTGATCCGCATAAAGCTGGCGTCATACAGATGGAAAGTGGACTGGAAATTGGTGATCCTGGGATAGCCGTAAAAACCCATATACAGCTTCGGCATGGTAGCGGACGGATGTTCCGGCGTCCAGCGATTGCGCCAGTCCACCGTGGGCGGTGCGCCCTGGGCAAAAGGATCGACCCCCCATTTATACAGGTACAGCTTGTTACCCTGGCTTCCGTACAACATAACACTGGCGTCAAAACCCTTCCAGCTGCCACCCAGCGTCATGGAATATTCGAACTTCGGATATTGCCCGCCGAAAACCTGGCGGTCGTTGGCATCCACCTTATTGTCACCCGTTATATCCTTATACCTTATATCACCCGGTGTCGGCGTACCGCCCAGGCTGGACTGGTCGGGAGCCTTATTGATATCATCCTGATCCTGGAAGATCCCGTCCGCTACATAGAGATAATAGGAATTGATCGGCTCCCCGTTGCGCATGATGGTCTGTCCGTCCGGACCCGTGATCTCGTCTTTCCCGAAAGAGACCAGCTTGTTCCGGTAGGTCTGGAAATTGGCGACGACATAATAATTAAAGTCCCTTCCCAGCTTGTCCTGGTAGCGGGCGCTGAGCTCGATACCTTTATTCCTCACCGCGCCATTGTTGATGGTAGGCGGCTGCAAACCAAGCCACAGCGGTACCTGCGAGCTCCGAAGGATATCATAGGTATATTTATTAAACCAGTCCGCAGAGAGATTGAGCTTGTTATCAAAGACCGTGATATCCGCCCCCAGGTCGAATACGCGCGTAGTCTCCCACGTAAGATTGGGATCAACCGTCGTGCTGGCGGTAACACCCGGCAGCACATTCCCGGCGTAGGCGTAGCTATTCGGTTGCAATACCCGCTGATACGGATAGGTACCGATGTTCTGGTTGCCTATCTTACCCCAGGACGCGCGCAGCTTAAGGTCATTCAGCCACATAACGTCCTTCAGGAATGCTTCCTTGGAGATACGCCATGCCCCGGAGAAGGCGTAGTAAAGACCCCAGCGGGAATCCTTTGGCAGACGGGAAGTACCGTCATAACGGATGCTGCCCCCGAACAGGTATCTGTCATCGTAGTCGTAGTTCACGCTACCATAGTAGCTGCGGATGATCCATTGCGCGGACGTCCCGTTGTTGGTCTGCCCGTTGGGCGAACCCGCATCCAGCTCGGCCAGCGAATTGGTCGGGTAGCCGGTACGGAAAGCATTCAGCTGGCTGTAGTTGTCCACTTCCTGCTGCGCGCCACCCAACAGCGCAAGATTGTGGCTGCCAAAGCTGCGCCGGTAATTCAGCTGGCTGTAATAGGTAGTATGGATATCGTCATTCTCGCCTGTGGTCAACCCCAGATTCGCATTATAGTTGCCGGCGGAAGACATATCATTGTAATAGTACATCGGGATGGTGGGTTCGAAAAGCTTGGACTTGTTGACGTCAAAGCTGATACCGGCGCGGTTTTCCCACTTGAGCCCCTTGATAAGATCGATGTCGAGGCTCATATTACCCTGCCCGTAATAATCGGGGTTTTTAATAGGTATCTGTGCGGTGAGAACAGGATTCTTGTTACCCAGCTCTTTCTGATAGGCCTTGGCATACCATTTTCCATCCGGCGTATGGGCAGGGAACAGAGGCGACTGCGACAGGGCGGATATATACAGGTCTGTGCTGCTGTTGTTGCCGGGAAGGGTCCTGTCGCCATAACGTAGCTGTATATTCGTACCGAGTGTCACCCGTTTATTCACCCGGGAAGAAAGACCCAGGTCCAGGGTGTATTTCTTGTAGCTGAAGCCCAGCATCGTGCCCGGCTGATCCGTATAGCCAAGCCCCAGGCTATAGGTAGTGCCCTCCCTTCCTCCGCTGAGATTCAGATAGTGGTTCTGGACCGCCACGGTACGGAACATATCGTCCAGCCAGTCGTGGTTAGGATATTTCACCCTGTCCGTAGCATTCTTGTACAGATCGATCTGCGCCTGGGTGTAGATGGTATCCCCCGTGGAATTTTTGTACGCCTCATTCAGCAGCTGCATGTACTCCGCTGAATTGGTTATGAGCTTCGGCAATCGGGTGGCGCTGGCAATACCCACATTGTAGTTGTACGTAAGCGTGAATCCACCGCTCCTGCCCTTCTTTGTTTTGACGACAATAACGCCGTTTGCGCCCCTGGAGCCGTAAATGGCGGCGGAAGCAGCGTCCTTCAATACGGTCACGGACTCGATGTCATTGGGATTGATGGCAGCCAGATTGCCCGGTAGCCCATCCACGATGATGAGAGGATCTGTGCCCGCGCCGCTGAAAGTAGTGATGCCACGGACACGCAGCTTCAGCGTTTCATTACCCGGCTCGGCGGAATTCTGCACAACGGACAGACCCGGCAGCTGACCTTGCAAAAGAGCCGTAGGATCAGTGGCCACTCTTTTGGTCATTTCTTCACCCGTGACCGAAGCCACGGCGCTGGTAAGCTTGCGTTTTTCCTGAGTGGTGTAGCCGACAATGACGATCTCATTGAGCCTGGTCGCGCTCACCTTCAGACGGACATGAATAGTGGCCGTTGCGCTTGTCACACGTACCTCCTGCGGCTCATAGCCGATGGAAGAAATGAGGATCACACCTCCGCCATCGGGTAGCTGCAGATTGAATCGTCCGTCAGCATCCGTATAAGTGCCGGTGGAAGACCCTTTCAGCTTGATGGACACGCCGGACAAAGGCTGACCCGTACTGTCCGATACGATGGTTCCCGTAACGGGCAGATAGGCCGGAGGCGGCGGCGTCTCGATGGACGCAGCCGGCGTGGGAGCCTGCTTTTTTATAACGATGATCTTGCCCACCCGTGACCAGGACAATTGCTGATCATGCAGACATAGGGCCAGCACCTCCTCGATGGTGGCATTGGACACTCGGATACTGACATTTCTGGCGTCTTTCAGTAGTTTGTCCTTATAAAAGAATTGGTAGTCGCTTTGTTTTTCTATGGCCCTGAAGACAGCCTTC
>DASZWE010000079.1:0-4665 GCA_035546735.1 Puia sp. | reverse complement strand
GGCCAGGGGCGAGGGGCCAACAAGGCGCGATCTATATCAATCAGTATATACCTTCTTCTGTGAAGATCGGCAAGGTGGGTGTGCGGATGGAGACTTCTTATCCGGAGGAGGGGCGTGTGGTCATTCATGTCGATGGGGAAGGGAGTTTTCCCTTGTATGTGCGGATACCGGCGTGGTGTGTCCGGGCTGGGGTGATGGTGAATGGGGTGGCGCTGAAGGGAGTGGTTCCGGGGAAATATGTGAGGATAGAATGGAAGAAGGGAGATGTCATTACGCTGAACCTGCCAATGGAGCTACACTGGGTGCGGCACGACCATTATATGAAGACGTCGGACAGGAAGCCCTATAAAACCGTGGCGGATGCGGATGCGCCGTATGCGTTGGTACGGGGACCGGTGGTGTATGTATTGGATGATATCTGGTATAAGGGTGATACGGCTGATTTTTCGAAGGGGTGGATGGATACGGCGCGGTATGTACTGGATGATCCGTCGGGGATGCGTCCCTTGCCGGCGCCGGGTAAGGATATGCTGGGGCCAGGGTATACCGTGCGGGTGGAGCTGCCGGGTGGGAAACGGGTGGAGGCGCCTGTGTATCCTTTTGCGAATATTGGAAAATGGTATCGGGATGCGGCGCATAAGCCTGATAGCAATGCGGCGACGTGGGGGTATGCGATCTGGCTGAAAGGGGAGAATGCTACGGGGGCTATCGGGGGGGCTTCCGGGGGAACTACTGAGGGGTCTGCTGACGGGCCGGTGGAACGTGTGGGGAGCCTAGCCGTGCCGAAGATATTTGGAGACAATATGGTGTTGCAGCGTGGAGTGGCGGCGCCGGTGTGGGGGATGGCGGAACCAGGGGCGGAGGTAACCGTGCAATTTGGAAAGCAGGAAAAGAAAGCAAGGGCGGATACGCACGGCAACTGGAGGATCATGCTGGATGCATTGACTGCTTCTGCGGAGCCGGCAGCCATGGTTATTGCTGCGGGGAAGGATATGATATCCTTCCGGAATGTGCTGGTGGGGGAAGTGTGGCTTTGCGGGGGGCAATCGAATATGGAATACAGCATGCGTAAGAACAGTAAATTCGAGAAGGCCGCGCATGGGTCGGGTCCTGCCAATGAGCTGGAGAGGGCGGACAATCCTGCTATCCGGATATTCCTGGTGGGGCATAACTACAGCAAGCCCGGTAAAGATATACGCCGGAAATGGGATACTGCGGCGGGTGCACCGTTGAGGGAGTTTTCTGCCGCGGGGTATTTTTTTGCGAAGGAAATATATGCGCAGCTGGGGGTGCCTGTGGGAGTGATCAGTACGGCCATACCGGGGAGTGCGATAGAACCTTTTTTGCCGGACAGCGGTAAATTTTATCAAGCCATGATCAGGCCGTTGGCGCCCTATGCCGTGAAGGGATTTTTATGGTACCAGGGGGAGACCAACTGTTTTATGAATGACACGGTGCGGTATGCGGGGAAGATGAAGGAGCTGATCGAGAGCTGGCGTTCGTTGTGGGGGGGTCCGGAGCTGTCCTTTTATTTTGTGCAGATAGCGCCCTTTCTTTATTCTCACAGCAGTGGGGGGAATCAGCCCCATGCGCCTACGACCGAGGCTGCTTTCTGGGCGGAACAGGAACAGGCCCTTGCTATACCGCATACCGGTATGGTGGTCACTACCGACCTGGTGGACAGTCTTACGGAATTGCATCCACCGTACAAGTGGGAGATCGGTCACCGGCTGGCGTTATTGGCGCTGGGGAGAGACTATGGGAAGGCGGTGGAGTGGTCCGGTCCGGTGTATAAGCGTTTGGAAGTGCGTGGGGATAAGATCGAATTGAATTTTTCGCATGGCGGGCTGGTGAGCCGGGATGGCAAGCCGCTGGACTGGTTTGAGGTGGCGGGTAAGGATGGGCGATTTGTTCCGGCGAAGGCTGTTATCAGCGATGATAAAGTGATCGTGTCGGGAGTGAAGAAGCCTGTGGCCGTGCGTTTTGGATGGAACGAGGGGGCGCAACCTAATTTATATAATAAGGCTGGATTACCGGCTATGCCTTTCACGGCGGCTATAAACGGCGAGTAATTATGAAAGTATTTCTATGTTGTGGGATGCTATTGATAGCCCTGGTCCGGGTGAACGGGCAGGAGACGGAGAAACTATTTTTGTCAGGTACGGGGAGCGATCATACGGTGGACTGGCAGTTCTATTGTACGGCAGGAAGGAATTCGGGGAAGTGGACCACTATTCCCGTGCCTTCGAACTGGGAGCTGCAGGGATTTGGAAAATATAACTATGGGCTGGATAAGGATTCGGTGCGTGGGCATGAGAAGGGATTGTATAAATATCAATTCGATGTGCCGGCGCGATGGAAGGGGCGGGTCGTGCATATCGTGTTTGACGGGAGCATGACGGATACCGAGGTAAAGATCAATGGGAAGAAGGCGGGACCGGTGCACCAGGGTTCTTTTTACCGATTTAAATATGATGTGTCGGGATTGCTGCGGTATGGGAAGAAAAATTTATTGGAAGTGACCGTAGCGAAGGAGTCGGCCAACAAGAGCGTGAACTGGGCCGAGCGGCATTGTGATTTTTGGATATTCGGGGGGATCTTCCGACCTGTGTATTTAGAGGGGCTGCCTGCGACACATATCATTCATCAGGCTATCGATGCGGGGGCGAATGGACATATTGTTGCACAGGTACGCGTTCGCGGGGGAGAGAAGCTGACTGCCCAGGTGGAGACGTTGGATGGGAAGAAAATTGGCGAGCCGCTGTCCGCGGAGGTGCATGATACGGTGGTGCGTCTGGAGGGCAGGATCGGGGGTGTGGAGACCTGGACGCCAGAGGCGCCACATCTTTACAAGCTGGTGTATACGCTGTCGGGGCATAGTGGCGTCGAGCATGTGGTGGAGCAGCGGTTTGGCTTTCGCACCGTGGAGCTGCGGGAGCGGGATGGCATTTATGTCAACGGGGTGCGGGTGAAGTTCAAGGGTGTGTGCCGGCATTCATTCTGGCCTTCTTCCGGGAGGGCGCTCAATAAGAACCTTAGCATACTGGATGTGCAGCTGATGAAGGATATGAACATGAATGCCGTGCGGATGTCGCATTATCCGCCGGACGAACATTTTTTGGATGTATGCGATTCGCTGGGGCTGTTTGTACTGGATGAGCTGACGGGCTGGCATCATGCGTATGATACGGAAGTGGGGTCGAAGCTGGTGAAGGAGATGATCGAAAAGGATGTCAACCATCCATCCATCGTAATATGGGACAATGGCAATGAAGGCGGATTCAATTTTGATCTGGACCCTTTGTTCGATGCATTGGATATTCAAAAGCGGCCATTGATCCATCCCTGGGCTGTTTTTCGTCATACGGATACGCAGCATTATATCAACTATGATTATGGAAATGGGACGCACCTGCATGGGCATAATATCGTATTCCCCACGGAGTTCCTGCATGGATTGTATGATGGAGGACATGGAGCGGGGTTGAAGGATTTTTGGGAGGAGATGTGGCATGAACCCTTGTCGGCGGGAGGCTTTCTCTGGGACTTTTCAGATGAGGCGGTGGTCCGTACGGATAAGGACAGTGTGCTGGATGCAGACGGTGATCATGGACCGGATGGGATACTGGGGCCCTACCGGGAGAAGGAAGGTAGCTATTATACTATACGGGAGGTGTGGGCGCCTGTACGGATACAGCGCCGGGAGATCACTGCTGCGTGGGATGGGAGTTTCCGGATAGAGAACAGGTGGCTGTATACGAATATGAGCCAATGTCATTTCTCGTGGCGGCTGGCGAGGGTGCGGGGTATGGAAGGCATGGAGGATGGGCCTTCGGGGGAAATGGCAGGGCCGGATATAGCGCCCGGGGCCGAGGGCGATCTGCGGTGTAAATTGTCCCGTGGATGGGCTGGATATGATGTAATTTATCTTACGGCCTCTGATCCATATGGGAGGCTGATCAATACCTGGAGCTGGCCTATATCGAGACCGGAAGTTATTGCAGGCCGGCTGGTCGATACGGTGGGACAGGGGAATGTGAATGTAGGGGAAAACGATAGCAGCTATGTGCTGACTGCGGGGGGAGTTAATGTTTCGATAGGAAAGAAGAATGGGTTGTTGCTGAAAGGAGGGAACACTTCTTTTAGGAACGGGCCCGTGCTGTCGGCGGGGACTGCCGAGCCCCTGAAAGTTGTGAGCAGGAAGGAGGGCGCGAACCAGGTGGTGGAGGCGGTATTTGCCGAGAAGGCGATGTGTCGGGAGTTGAAGTGGACGATGTATCCTTCGGGCTGGCTGAAGATGGAGGTGCATTATTTTCCGGTGGACTATGAGTTTGAGCTCGCGGGCGTTAATTTTTCCTGTCCGGAAAGGGATGCTGCCGGCGCGGTGTTGGTGAAGGGCATACGCTGGATGGGGAATGGGCCTTACCGGGTGTGGAAGAACCGGTTGGAAGGGGGTAACCTGGGGGTATGGAATAAGCCTTATAATAATACTATTACGGGGCAGGCGCCGTATGTGTACCCGGAGTTCAAGGGATATTTTTCGAACTTTTACTGGATGAGGCTGGAGATGGCCGGGCGGCCTGTGACCGTGGTATGTGGGAATGAGGATGTCTTTTTACGATTGTATACGCCGGGGAATCCTTTTAAGACGTATAATGTAGCGCC
>DASZWE010000078.1:0-3724 GCA_035546735.1 Puia sp. | reverse complement strand
CGGGCATGCCGTACTGGCTTTTTGCAATACCGCCGACACTTCGAAGCGGGATAATTTAACATTGCGCATCAGCTATGATGATGGTCGAAGCTGGCCGCAGCAATTTGTCGTGGATCGGAGTCCCGGTGGCGCTGTGCATGGGTATACGGGGTATTCGGATCTTGTCCGGATGGGGCGACGGAAGATCGGCGTGCTTTATGAAAAGGAGGAATACAGCCAGATCGTCTTTACGGTGATCGGTTTTTCCTATCTTTAATGAATGGCAACTGTCCGGCTGGGAAGCACCGAAGGCAGGTGGGTTATGACATCGACCATACTTGCCTCTGCGATGGCATTTATCGACGCCACCGCGCTGAATGTGGTTTTGCCTGCCCTTCAAAAAAGCCTTCATGCCACGGGTACCGATCTTTTCTGGTTGTTGAATGCCTATCTGCTGATCTTAGCGTCGCTGATACTGATTGGGGGGTCGTTGGGAGATAAGCTGGGCCGGAAGAAGATCTATATGATCGGTATTCTCGTCTTTATTACGGGCTCCGCGGCCTGTGGTTTTGCACCGAATGTTCCCATCCTGATCGCCTGCAGGGTGATACAGGGGCTTGGGGGGTCGCTGATGATACCCGGCAGTCTTTCGCTGATATCCTCTTCCATCGATGAAAGTGAAAAGGGCAAGGCCATCGGGACCTGGTCCGCCGTGACGACCATCGTTACGCTGGGAGGGCCTATCCTCGGAGGCGCATTGGCGGATGCCGGGCTCTGGCGGTATATATTTTTTATCAATGTGCCTATTGGCATTGTGGCGTTGTTCATCCTCTGGAAAAAGGTTGCTGAAAGCAAAGAGGCCGATGCGGACCCGGTGCTGGACTATCCGGCCGTCATCACGACGGCGTTGGGGCTGGCTTCGCTCACGTTTGGTTTTTTGCGTATACCCGCCGTTGGCATTGGAAATATACAGGCCTATGGCGCGCTGGCTTTGGGTATGATCCTGCTTGTCGCGTTTGTTCTACGAGAGCGCAGGACGGCTCATCCCATGATGCCATTGCGGCTTTTTGCCAATAGGACATTCAGCGGCGCCAATCTGCTCACCTTTTTTCTCTATGCCGGTCTTGGGGTAGGGATGTTGTTCCTTTCGCTGGATCTCGTACAGGCGCAGGGCTATAGTCAGCTGCAATCCGGGCTTACGTTCATGCCTTTTACTTTATTGATGATCGGTATCGCGCGGCTGGCCGGCAGCTGGGCGGACAAGACGGGGCCCAGGCTGCTGCTGATCGCAGGTCCCGCGACTGCGGGAGTGGGGCTGCTGCTATTATCTTTTATCGGGGAGACGAAGGGGCCGTCGGATTATTGGACCAGCTTCTTTCCCGGCATACTTGTGTTTGGGCTAGGCATGTCGTTCACCGTTGCACCCCTGACCACTGCCGTGATGCGTTCTGTAGAGGACGAGTATTCGGGTATCGCCTCCGGTGTGAACAATGCCATGACGCGGATCGCCAATGTATTTGCCAATGCCATTTTTGGCGCGCTGGCGGTGCTGCTGTTTACGGGATCGTTGAGCACCCGGCTCGGCGGTGTGTCGCTGGATAAAAAAAGCAAGCAAGCCGCGATTGCCCAGGCGGTGAACCTGGGCAATGCAAAGACCCCCGCCGGCATCAGCGGTCAGGAGAAGACGGTGATCGAAGCTGCGTATCGCGGCGGCTTTATCGACACGTATGGTACGGTGATGCGACTGGCGTCGGCGCTGGCTTTTTTAGGAGCGTTGATGACCGTGCTTTTTATCCGGAACCGGCCGCGTGCGTCGGGGGCATAGGGCGTTACCTGTTCAGCGCCAGCACCTCTGTGCTCTTTGTTGCTTTGGCGCCCCTGGGGGCTTTGGCAGCTTCGGCGGCCTTGGCCGTGGTCGAAGGCTGGTGGTGTGACAGGGCCGTCTTCAGATGCTGCAGGGGGCAATATCTGAAATGATGCATGGTAATGCCGGCCGACAATAGTACGGTCGAGGAAAGAAGGATGATCTTTGTACGCATGATCGTTGATTTTAAGGATGAACAATAAAGATGCTTTTACGAAAATACCGCCGGGATTGTCGGGAATTGGGGAATATAGGGCGAGGTGGACAAATTGGGAGGTGAGGGGGACAGGGGATTTGGCCGGGCTCTTGTGGCCTTTACGATCGGGCCAGCCACGATAGGAACTGTGTCGTTTTTAATTTACCTACGGTGATCTTTTCAGGGAAAGCAAGGGTGAGATTGATCAACAGCTTTCTTCCGAAATACTGGGAGGCATCTTTTACGGCGAGCCTGTTGACGAGGAATTGCCTGTTGGCTCTGAAAAAGGCGCCGGCTACCATCTTTTCGAGCTCTTCCAGCGTATGGTTGATATAATAATGCTGCTGATCAAACGTGAGCAGGTGCGTCATTTCATGCTGCAGATAAAAGAGGGCGACGCCCTCTATCTTCACCGGGGTGATCTTTTCCTTGTGATAGACCAGGACGCTGCGTTGTTCGCTCCTTTTGGGATCTTCGAGCAGCTGGCCTACACTACCATAGGGCGGATGGTCTTTTGTGAACTTCTCTTTCAGACCTTTGTATTTCCCCAGGGAGGCAGTGATGTTTTTTGCCGTAAAGGGTTTGAGGATATAGTCGATGCCTGCCGCCCGGAAGGCCTGCAGCGCATATTCGTCATAAGCCGTGCAGAAAATCACCGGGGCGTTGCTTTCGATGGTGTCGAAGAGTTTGAAGCTCAATCCATCGCCCAGCTGTATGTCGCTGAAAATGAGATCAGGGTCGTGGCCCTCTTCGAACCAGGCAGCGGCTTCTTTTAAAGAAGACAGCGTAGCCATGATCTCGGCTTCGGGTTCCGCCTTTTTTATACAGGTGGCCAGGTCCCTGGCCGTGTGCTGTTCATCCTCAATGATCACTACTTTCATGTTCAAGGGCTTTTATACTGACACTAAAAATAGCGTCATCGGTATTGATAACAATATCCTTGTTTGCTAATATCCTGTATCGTTCCTGCAGGTTGGCGAGACCTACGCCAGGGCCCTGTGTGGTCCCTTCCTTTTTCTGCCGATTGTTGCTGACCGTGATGATCCCGTCCTGTTCGGTGATGGTGATGCGCAGGGGGCGATCCCGGGTCATTATATTGTGCTTGATCGCATTTTCTGCCAGCAGCTGCAGGGAAAAGGCGGGGACATAATAGTTGTTCCGCCCTTCCTCCGGAATGTGTACATCGAGGGCTTCTCCAAAGCGGATCTTTTGCATTTCCAGGTAATTGACACAAAGCTGGAGCTCGTCACTCAGCCGGATGAGGTTGAGGGAATGGGAGGAAAGGGAGGAACGAAGGAATTCGGACAGCCGTACGAGGTATTCTTCCGCATGCTCCGGGTCCGCCGTCATCAGGGATTTCAGGGTGCTGAGGGAGTTGAAGAGAAAATGAGGCTGGATCTGCTGTTTAAGCTGCTGATTCATCGCCTCCACATTCTTTAGCCGCAGCTGCTGGTTCTCCAGCTCGATGGCCGCCTTTTTCTCACGGGTGACGAGCAGGTCCTGGAGAATGAGGATGACCGTATCGATGGAGAGGAATAATATCAGGTGAAAATGAAAATAGGTAGAATGGAATTGGTGTTGTTCGCCGCCGAGCATGAACCAGGAGATGACCCAGGCGAGGAGCAGGTTGACAAGGATGCTGAGGGTGTATCTTTTGACGGGCGCCCCTTTGCTCAAACGCCACA
>DASZWE010000077.1:0-4170 GCA_035546735.1 Puia sp. | reverse complement strand
AAATTGTAAAATAATCCTGTCCCCAAGCAAAAACCCGCGTTAGCGGGTTTTCGTATATTTGGGCATGAGTAAATACTGTCTCGTATACGACGCCAGGGATGCATTAGGAGCCAGTCCCATGGACCTCAAGCTGGATATTGCAGACTTCCTGCTGGCGAATAAGGCTTTCAACCTGGAGAACCCGGTAAGCAGCACCATACTCTTCGAGGACGGAAATATAAAACCTGGTCTGGCCCACTGGCAATCCCAGCTAACCCGGAAGTTCCATGAAGAAATATACTATTATCTCTGCGTGGTAGCTTCCAGCCGGGAAGGCGAACACCTGGACAAAAATGAAGGGGATATGGACCTCAACGATGACTTCCAGGAGGCGCTGGAAGACCTGGAGGATTAGTCCTTAGCCCTTATCCAGCGCGCGCCGTTCAGACTATTCGCCCGATTGTCACAAGGGTCGTTCACCATGGTCATGGTCAATGTGTCCGCAATAAAAGCATAGGTATATACCCCTGTCTGGTCAGGACAGGCATATTTACCGTCGATGTCCTTCAGCATAACGGTGTCCTTGCTGACCTTACAGATGCTGCGTACCACGGTTTCCCCCGATCCATCTTTAACAAAAGAAGTATCCGACTTGATGTGAAAGGTCAACGTATCGTGCAATTCATCGATGTACAATTTCCAGGTGGTGCCATTTAAGGACTGGGCATGCAGGCTGATCGCGCCGGCCAGCAATAAGGCAATGGATAAGAATAGTGTTTTTTTCATATGAATGATATTATCCTAAAAATAAGGTTTCTATTCTAATCCCCGCAAATATCCCATCATATCCTGCTGCAATTCCGCACCAACGGATCCCAGCTTCTGTACGTAATAAGCGCGCATATCCTCCCACCGGTAGTACGGCCATTGGGTAGTAGGCACGGGCAGCACCGCCTCCCGCTCATTCAGCAGCACTTTCACCAGGTAGTCCCCGCCCCCCGTTCCGGCATACAGCACCCATTGAATATTGGCGCTGAGGGGAATAACATTTCCAGCATTCCAATGCTCGTGATACTTATAGATGGATGTTACAGGCGTGCTGGCCTCCCGTATACCCAGTAGCGCCGCCAAAGGGGAGATAGCCTCCGCATGGGTGAAACGCAGAACGGCATCACATGCGTCGCGGTTCCTGACGGCGTTGTCAAAGCTGTTGATAAGATCCGCCAGCAGGGGTGCGGCCACTTTTACCTGTATGCCTACGCTGTCGAAACCAGGCCCTTTTTCCAAAAAGTCGGCAGCCCCATTCCTGAACTCCATCCATTCCAGATCTTCCCGGTCAAATGCGATGCCCAGGCCTTCGCTGTCTTCCGGGTGGCCTGCATTACGGACCTCTCCGCTCATGGACCAGGCTATGGAATACAGGTCATACAGGTCATCGGCAAAACTTAATCCTTCGGATGTCTTCATCAATTCTTTCACATAGGCAGGGGTGAAAACCCGTCCACATATACGCCGGGCCATTGCCAGGGTCCTGCTGTCCTTGTCCAGGCTGTCCATGCACTTTTTGATAAGACCCCCCTTCTTATAATGCGTATAGGCGGGCGAGAGATCATAAAACCGCAAGGTGATATCCGTCGAATCGGGCGCACGCTCGTACCTCTTCTCCCCTTTGTAGCCTGCCAGTCCTTTGAGAAAGGCTTCGGCGCTCTGCTGCGTACGTTCCTTCCAGGTAGTCACGACTTCGACGCCTCTTCCGGAAAACACATTCTTATAGGTGTACCGCATCCTTTCTCCAATGGCCTCCTGCTCCTCCTGCCCCAACAACGTGATATTTTCATAATTGCCCTTTCCCGCGGCTTGCAGGCGTTGCGCTATCCCCTTTATCTTCTTACCCATAGCCGTAAGCGCATTGCCTTTCTCTGCCGTCTGTAATGTCTCCAAAACCTGCTGGTCTGCGCCCGCCTTGGTCAGAAATCTCGCCCCATGCCGGCCAACGTAATTGATGAATACAGGCTGATAGCCGGCCGGGGGAGATGTATAGGCCTCATGTGGTGGGGCATAGGGGGTCTTGGTACCCAGCCAGGTCTGGGCAAAAACGTCTGCCTGCGCCAGCAGGCAGACGAATAAAAAGCTGAATCTTCTCATGAATGGTTTAGTTCTTATTAAGACCTGTAGTATAGTGCTGGTTACCTGTCCCGTCGGTGGGGTAAGCGCCCATATCCACATTGGGATCCAGCGTCGTTGCGCCAAAATCACCTCCCTGCGGCACTGTCCGCTGTGCCTTGAAAGAGGTGGTGCCCTTTTGATAGGCGGGGCTGCTCGTCAATATACCAAAATCATACCCTGCAGCTGTGACGATGCTTAAGGGCATATTGGCTCCGCTGATGGGGAAGGTGACGGTGGAGTAATCATACTGGTCCACATCATAGATCTTAAACCGGGGATTATTATCCTTTGGCGAGGCGCTCATGATATCCTGGTCCTGTTGGGTGGCCACGCCATCCGCAGCATAGAACTGATTTATCAGCGATTGGGCTTCCCCGTAAAAGAACTGATTGTTGTACGTCGTGTTCACCACATCGGCATCGGGCGTGACGCGCAGGCCAAACCGGCAGTTGATGATGACGTTGTTGTAGATCTTTCCCTGCGCACCCTTCTCATAATCGATGGAGCCGCCACGTCCGGACTTCAGCTGACGGAAGCCGCCGTTGAGCATCGTATTATTGTAGAGGTAAGTCTTGTTCTGTACGGCTCCGCCGCCGCTGTTCGATACTTTGAAGGCATTCGTAGCCGACCCGATGACGAGGTTATAGCCCACATCCCCTACCACGCCGTTCTTCAGGTTTACCGCTTCACCGCCTGTAGTGCCGCAATCCTCGAACGTATTGCGCATGATGCTGACATGTCCATGCAATATACGCATGCCATCGTCCTTTGTGCCATAGAACCAGGAGTCCTCGATGATGACATTTCCATTGATATTTGTATAGGACAGACTGTTACGCGGGTCGCCCGATGCGAATACATTAGGGTCGGCGGCGTCACCGGCAGGACCGCCGGCAAACTCCACATGCGTCCATTTGATGATGATATCTCCGCTGGTCTCCCCACACTGTATACCCCCCCAGAATCCTTTACCCCGGTTGGCTGTATCACGCTGGGAATCAGGTACGGTGATATAGTTGTTGTCAGTCGAGGTCCCCAGGCTGATAAAAGTGCCGTTGCAGGTGATCTGGGGGCTTGTTTCCGTCTTCAACCCATCCCCGATGGCTATCAGCGTGGAGCCGGGCTGCATCAGCAGGGTATCGTTCTCATTGATGGTAATGTCCGAAGAAAAGTAATATGTCTTTCCGCTGAGGAGCGTTCCGGATACGGTGCCCGACAGCGTATCGGTGGTGATAGGATGGCTGGCTTCCACCTTTTTGGGGCTGACGAAGACATTCTCCGCCTTGTGGCAGGCAGCCATGGAAAGGGCTATGGCCGCCAGCATTCCAGGTACTATATGATGTTTCATTGTTGCTGTGTTTAAAAAATGATTACAATTTGAATTTTACGCCGAGCAGGTAGTTGATCCCGTACGTATCCTTACCCATGAATATGGTCTGGCCGGCGTGCGGCACTTCCAGCTCCAGGGGCGTATTCAGCAGATTGTTCACCTTGGCATAGATGTACCAGCGATGGACTACTCTCTTCTCCACGGAGAAATCCAGCTGCTCGAAGTCCTTCTGCCAGATGTCGTAGTTGTAGTACTGGCTTACGGTATTGATCCTTCTGCTGGTATAGCCGAATGCCAGCTGGGCGTTCAATCCCAGCTTATGATCGTCCTTGAACAGGAGCGAGAAATTGGCGATGTGCCTGGATTGTCCCTGCAAAGGCCGTTTCTGTGGGATATACTCGGCGGTGGTGCCTCCCGGGACCCGGTAGTCATGCTCTTTCGTCGTCGTGATGGAAGAATTGGTATAGGTATAGTTTGCCCTTATACCCAGCGACCGCCAGAATTTGGTAATATCCAGCTCAGCCCCATAATTGGTGGCGTTCCCAAAGTTGGCAGGCACATAATAAGTCATGTTGCTGTTGCCGGTGGCTGATTGCGGATCGGGTGCATTGGTGATGGAATATTCGATAGGGTTTTTCAGCCGCTTGTAAAACACACCCAGCAGCAGCTGGTCGAGGCCTTTCGGGTAGTATTCG
>DASZWE010000076.1:0-5410 GCA_035546735.1 Puia sp. | reverse complement strand
CAATATCAATGCCCTGACAGAAAGAGAAATGCAGATCATCAACTTTATCAAAGAAGGGCTCTCTTCCAAAGAGATAGCCACCAGCCTCAATATTTCCCTGAAAACGGTGGAAGTACACAGGCATAACATACTCAAAAAGCTGAAGCTTAAGAACTCTGCATCCCTGGTCAATTTCATCAATACCAACGCTACCTATATTTAGCGGAGTGAGTTGGCAGGACAGTTTCTTTTGTTTTTCTTAAGAGAATAATCGGTAACTTTGCGGCTCATGAGCGATGCTATAAAACACGAATGTGGGCTGGCATTCATACGATTACGTAAGCCGTTCTCCTATTATCTACAGAAATACGGTACAGTCCTATACGGCCTGAACAAGCTGTACCTCCTGATGGAAAAGCAGCACAACAGGGGCCAGGATGGGGCCGGGGTCGCCGCGGTCAAGCTGAATACCGAGCCAGGATACCCTTTCCTCCATCGCATACGCAGCAGCAACACACAACCCATCGCCGATGTCTTTTCCAAAATTATGGGGGAAGTAAAGGAACTGGAGCTATACCAGCCCGATGTCAAGAAACACCCCGGCCTTATGAAGGGACATATCTCTTTTTTGGGGGAATTGCTTTTGGGACATCTCCGCTATGGCACCCAAGGCAAGAACAGCACCGAATTCTGCCATCCTTTTATCAAACGAAATACGATCCCCGCTAGGAACCTGGCCCTTGCAGGTAATTTTAACCTGGTCAACACCGACGAGCTTTTTGCCCTTGTAGACATAGATCCGGGTGATTTTCAAAAGCAAAGCGACCTGGCGGCCATGATGGAAGTGATCCATCATTTCCTAGTCCGGGCCGATGAGGCGTCCACAGAAAACCTGGATGTAGTCGGACTTCTCCGCAAGGCAGTAGCCCTCTTCGATGGGGGATTCACCGTAGGAGGACTCATTGGGAATGGAGACGGCTTTGTTTTCAGAGATGCCAATGGCATCCGTCCCGCCTATTATTATATAGATGACGAGGTCGTAGTAGCTGCCAGCGAAAGGGCCGCCATTCGTACGGTATTCAATGTGGGCGAGAACGAGGTGATGGAGCTGATGCCTGGCAAAGGGTTGATTGTCAAGGTATCAGGGGAGG
This sequence comes from Puia sp., assembly GCA_035546735.1. Taxonomy (GTDB): domain Bacteria; phylum Bacteroidota; class Bacteroidia; order Chitinophagales; family Chitinophagaceae; genus Puia. Next base: position 4,280 of record DASZWE010000076.1, on the reverse strand, counting down.
TTTCCATAGAGACCATCCTCGAACCCAAAGAGCGCAGGGCCTGTAGTTTCGAGCGTATTTATTTTTCACGGGGCAGCGATGAAAAGATCTATCGTGAGAGGATCGCGCTGGGATATAACCTCAGCGAACAGATACTGAACGCCATTAATCATGATCTGAAGAATACTATTTTCTCTTTTATACCCAATACGGCTGAGGTCGCCTTCTATGGTCTCTGGAAGGGCATGGACGATTACCTTGAAAAGGTCAAGGTCCAACGTATCCTCTCCTGGGGGAAAGACATCACGGAAGACAAGCTCGTGGAAATGCTGAGCCGTAAGATACGCGTGGAAAAAGTGGCAATAAAGGACGTAAAAATGCGCACCTTTATCACGGAAGACGTCAGCCGTAATGAGATGGTGCAGCACGTATATGACGTCACCTATGGCACCGTCAGAAAAGGACAGGACACCCTTGTCGTGATCGATGACTCTATTGTCCGCGGTACTACATTGAAAGAGAGCATTGTACGTATGCTCACCCGCCTGGAACCTAAAAAGATCATTATTGTATCTTCCGCCCCCCAGATCCGTTACCCGGATTGTTATGGTATCGATATGAGCAAGCTGGGCGACTTTATAGCGTTCCGTGCAGCTGTGGAGCTGATGAAGGACCGCGGAAAGGAAAATTGCTTGCAGGAACTGTATGATAAATGTAAAGAGCTGCATCGTACAGGTCAATTGCATACGGAAAACATTGTGAAACAGGTATATAAGCCGTTCACAACCGAAGAAATAACAAATAAGATAGCTCAGCTGATCACTCCTGCGGAAATAACGACTCCCATTCAGGTCATCTACCAGACTATCGAATCCCTCCATAAGGCCTGTCCGACCAATACGGGCGACTGGTATTTCACGGGTAACTATCCTACGCCCGGGGGTAACAAGGTTGTCAACAAAGCCTTTATGAATTACATGGAGGGAAAGAACGTAAGAGGTTATTAATCTTTGTTTTTTGGCAAATACCTAGAAAATACTTATAATTACATACTAGTTTAATAGTAAGCACTACACCCCGCTTTAAAACAACCCCGCTAGGTTAATGCGCTCGCATGATTAGTAATGTTTGGTATTTTTCTCCTTATAGAAAACCACAAGCGTTATGAAGAAAGTTTCTATTATGATCGTAGACGATCATACCTTAATCAGGGAAACCTGGAGCTTTTTATTAGGCAAGAACGAGAATTTCGAAGTAGTTGCGGAATGTGGGGATGGCGAACGCGCTATCGAGCTTGCCAGGGATAAAAGGCCAGATATTGTATTGCTGGATATCAATATGGCTCCCATGAGCGGGTTTGATGTCCTGAAAATGATCCGGAAATATTCTCCTGGGTCAAAGATCATTGGTGTGTCCATGCACTCTCAGCCCGCCTATGCCAAGAAAATGCTCCGTCTGGGTGCAAAGGGATATGTGACCAAGAATTCTCCCCGCCAGGAAATGCTGGAAGCTATTGCCGAGGTCAGCAACAACCAGATCTATATCTGCCAGGAAGTAAAGAATATACTGTCGGAACAGATGCTCAACGGCGACCAGATGAATCCGGACATCAACAATCTTTCCGATCGGGAAATGCAAATTGTCAGGGCGTTGAAAGAGGGCTTATCCTCTAAGGAGATAGCCAGCAGCCTCAATATTTCCCTTAAAACTGTCGAGGTCCACCGGCATAATATCCTCAAGAAGCTCAAGTTGAAGAATACTGTTTCGCTTATCAATTTTATCAATTCTCAAGCATTTGATATATAGCGAATTATAATTACACATCCTCTCTAGGGAAGTATGACTTTTCGGGTAAAATGAGTAGATTTATACCGCCATACGCGATATGTGCTCCGTCATGAAAACCCTATTGATCATACGACACGCAAAGAGCAGTTGGGATAACGCAAATCTGAGCGACATTGATCGGCCATTGAACGACCGTGGCACACGCGACGGTCCCATTATGGCAGCGAGACTGATCAAGGCTGGTGTCAGGGTCGATCTTTTTGTATCCAGCCCTGCTAAAAGGGCCCGGCACACCGCCGACATGTTTGCTCATGCATTTGGAAGAAAGGAGAAGGACATTGTGCTTGTTCCCCAGCTCTATCATGCACAGGTGCAGGATTTCAAGGAGGTGATAGGGGGACTTGACGATCAGTATGACAGCGTTGCTCTTTTCTCGCACAATCCCGGGATCACTGCCTTTGCCAATATACTTTCATCCGTGAGGCTGGATAATATGCCTACCTGTAGCATATTTGCCGTTACCGGTACTGCCACCAGCTGGAAAGAGTTCTTCCATATTGGCACAACATTCTGGTTCTTCGATTATCCCAAGCGCGCAGATGAGAAAGAATGAGCCATGACATCCTGTAACAGATCTTTTTGCTCCAGCATCGTGACATAAGAGAATTGATCTGCCTGTAAAAACGCGTCCATGAGAGAGAAATTCTTTTGACTGACGCAAAGAGCTATCCGTTGCGCAGTGAGATATTTCCCCAGGTATTCCTGTTCCGTCTGGCCTGGCGTGGGAATAAGTATAGATCTTTTTTGCAGCCTTACAAGATCCATCACCGTGCTGTAACCAGAACGCGCCACTACAAGCTTTGCTTTTGACAAATACTCATTTAATGTCCCGGTAGGAATATGATCATAAACATTCGTCCCGTTCAGCGGGCTTCCTCCCTTTGGCAGGCCACGCACAAGTATGAAATTCCCCTGAAATGCCTTCAGCTGTTCCCACAACATCTTCTCGAGTATGGTACGTTGTGGCTCAGGTCCGGACAGCAATATTAAAAGGTCAATGGTCTCATCCATGTGTAATGGCTCCATTCTTGATAATAGTCCAATATAATGAGTTGGAATATCCGGCACGCGCGTGGGATGAGAAAGCTTTCCTGCCAGCCCCATCCCCAGCGGCATATCCGGCACCCAACACGCGTTAAATCTATTGACAAGACGATAATGCCATCGTTGGATCCGCCTGTCCATCCAATCCCCCATCCCGCTTTGAATGTTCAATTGATGGGTGATCAATACGCAATAGAGGTCCCGGTGCCATAGTCCATAGCGGTTGTCCGAGATCACTATATCCACCCCTTCTTTTTCCTGAAATTGCCGTAACCAGTGGTTTTCCTCCTTGACCCGGATCAAGATTTTTGGAATGCTGAATATCAATTTAAGCAGCGTGAAGGCACGATTTTTGTCATATTTGATATGGTAGCCGGGTAGTTCAACAAAAGACAGGAAAGGAAATTCTTCTTTAAGGAGCGCTTTTTGGTCGCCAACGGCGGCGACGTACACTTCGTATTTGTTGATTAATAATTCTTTAATAATTGGTATACATCTGGTTGCGTGCCCTAGTCCCCAATCCAACGGCGCTAAGAGTATTTTGGTGGTTTTCCTAGTGGGATTGTTAATTTTTAAATTTGATGCCAAACAGCGATACTTTTTTTATTACAAAATAGTTAATTTACGAGACTAAAGCCAATGAAACCTTCGAAAGCGATATTGATTCTGTTATTATTATTTAGTAGCATTGTAATAATTAGCTGCAGTTCGGGCAGGGGAATCGGTGGTAGCAGTAAGAAATGTGGCTGTGGTATAAATAAAGGTATGTCTGGTTATTAAAATCTAATAAAAAATGAAAACGTCTAACAGGGATTTGCTTGTTCTTGTAAAAGATGAACAAATGAGCGAACAGTCCATGGAGCAGGAGCTGGAGCAGCTGAACGAGCTTTTATTCCATTTCGAAACTATCGATAGCTTTTGTACTGCACACGAAGTATTTGATGTCAATAGGCATAAGACCCTTTACAAGCGCGACTCCATGCAAAAGATCATACGGGAGAAGGAATTGAAACCTTTTGTCTTCATCTGTAATAAGAACTAATGGTATAATTCGACACTTACAAGCCCGGTGACAATTTCTTCATAGCATCTTTTAATTTATCTATCATTTCTTCGATGTCTTCAACGTGACAGGTTCCGACGCTCAGCCTGTACCAGGGAGAGCTTTTGGATGCGCCAAAAGCAGAGAAAGGAACTACCGCCAGCTTTGCCCCGTTCAACAAATAAGAAGTCACATCCTGCTGACTGGTCAATATTTTTCCATCCTCCGTTCGCTGTCCCGCAAGATCAATTTTAATGGTCAGATAGATGGCGGCCTCGGGCGCCAGCACGTCCACCTTAAAGCCTTCCTTTTTCAGCAGGGTAAAACCCGCATGAATGCGCCGCAGCCTGTCGGATACAGCCGTCTT
>DASZWE010000075.1:0-4949 GCA_035546735.1 Puia sp. | reverse complement strand
GGTAGTAAATATCGAGAACAGCGTTCTCAGCGAAGGTTCCTCTGCCTTGGAAGTCCTGCAGAAGCTGCCGGGTGTACAGGTGACCAGCAATGGCTCCATCAGCATGGGGGGCAAGCAGAATGTCAATGTATTCATTGACGGCAAACCTTCCAATCTTTCAGATGAGGATTTGAGCAATCTGTTACGTGGGATGCCTTCAGGCAACATCCAAAAAATAGAGATCATGTCCAACCCATCGGCCAAATTTGATGCCGCAGGATCAGGAGGGATAATCAATATCGTCCGGAAAAAGAACAGGAAGGAAGGGTTGAACGGGAGTATAAATGCAGGCATAGGTCAGGGTGAATATACCCGGTACAACGGAGCGTTGAACCTAAGCTATAAAAATCAGGCATACAATCTTTATCTGAACCAGGCTTACTTTCACAATAAATCCTTGCTGGGAACTGGTATTGTCAGTGATGTAATCAATACGGACAACAGTCTTGACAACCGGCAGGCTTCGACTACCCGGAACGTAAGGGGGACAGGCACCTACATGCCTGCTTTGGGCATCGACCTTTACCTTTCACGGCGTACTACCTTAACCGTCAATTCGACGGGAAGCATTCAAACCCAGTATAACAGTACTATCTCTCACCTCACCCGGCTGGACAGCCACCTGAATTCTACAGGAACGGTCGATTTTAACAATAAATACACCGACGCTCCTTATAATTATACCATTAGTTCACATTTTTCTCATCAGGTCGACACCACGGGAGGAGAACTTTCGGTGGACCTGGATTTTTCCCGGTATTATAACAAGCCCGGACAGCAGATCGAAAATTTGCTTTTTGATGAGAACGGCAATTTAACCCGGGATTCCCTTAACCAGGTGGATCAAACCCGGACATTAAGGATCTATTCAGCCAAAGCCGATTTTTCCAAAAAGCTGCGCGGACATGTTCTGCTCGAGGCAGGGTGGAAGTCCAGCTATGTAAAGGCCAACAGCGACGACAGGTTTTATGACGTCCTTGGTGGTAATTATGTATTTGACCCACTTGAAAGTAATTATTTTATCAACGAAGAGAATATAAATGCTGCATATTTGAACCTTAACAAGGAATTCACCAGGCTGACCCTGCAGGCGGGCATCCGTGCGGAGCATACATGGAACAAAGCGGATCAGGTGAATAATGGTGGCGAGATAAAGCAAAATTACGTTAAGCTGTTCCCTTCCCTGTTCATTGATTATAATCTCAATGGCGGCGATAAATTGAACCTTAAGGTCAGCAGACGTATCGACCGGCCCGCTTATTCCCTGATGAATCCATTCCGGCGTCCGCTGTCCGCAACCCTATATTTCCAGGGAAATCCGACCCTCCAGCCTCAGCTGTCCACCGAGCTGGAAATGACGTACTCTGTGAAGAATGCACTTTTCCTTTCAGTGGGGTATAGCGTTTTCCAGGATTTTATAGCCACGCTGCCGTTCCTGGACTCGAACATGGTGACTACAACACGGATACCGTCCAATGTGAACGGAACACATTTCTATAGCGTCGGTTTGGGCTATTCCAAACGGGTTTTCCCCTGGTGGACGCCCAACTACGATTTTTCTGTCTACCAGCAAACATCGCATGGTAGCATTAAAGGCGTCAGCCTGGACAATCCAGGGGTACTGTCCTGCGACCTCGACCTGAATAATACATTTACCCTTTCCAACAATCTGACGGCAGAGGTCAACTATAAGATTGCAGGCAGGCGAAGAGTGATTGGTACAACTTATGGCGGCTACTCTGTATTGAGCCTGGGAGCAAAAAGAACTATCATGAAGCAAAAGGGAACTATAACGCTAAACTTCATTAATATCTTACAAACGGAAAATGAGACGTCCACCTACCAGTATGCACAACTCTATCAGAATTGGTCGGCTCATTTTTATACCCGGGCGTTCATCCTGAGTTTTTCCTATCGGTTTGGAAAAGGTAAATTAAGCAGGGTAAGGACAGCAGGATCCTCAGAGGAGCAAAAACGTACCGGTATCAGCAATTAGTAACGCCAAATTCACCGCCCATATAAAACCGTCTTCCTTTCTTCAAAAAAAGTGACTTTTCATTTGCAATTATTGAAAAAAATCACCTTCGAGCCATTTTTGCGTAAAACCCACTCTTTTTTAATCCCATCTTAATTCATTTTTTAACCAATTGTTAATGGGCAGCCCCTCGTAACTGCCTGGAAATGATATTGTCTCCAAAAATCTCCCTTCCAATTGCCATTCATGGAAATACTTAGCCGGTGATCCCTGACGGAGTTTAAAACTCTATATATTTGGGGCTTTCAACCTAATTCGATCTATGCTCCGGCTACTACACGCAACAGCTCTGATGAAGAGCAATGCATTTCTTTATATTATCTTCCTTCTTTGTTCTTCCCTGGTCCTTTTTTCCTGCGGGCAGAGAACGGATGCGGAAAAGACAAAGCCCCAGGGCAATCCCCCCGTCATCGTGGACGTGATCGTGGCCAGCTCCCGCAGCATACAAAATACCGTGGAGGCCAACGGCAGCGTCGTGGCCAATGAGTATGTGGAGCTGCATCCCGAGATCAGCGGGCGTATCACCTATCTGAATGTACCGGAGGGAGCCTATGTGGAGAAAGGCACCGTCATTGCGCGGATCAACGATGCGGACCTCCAGGCCACGCTGGCGAAGGCCAGGGTACAGCTGGACCTTTATCAAAAGACGGAGGAGCGGGATCGCAAGCTGCTGGAGATACAGGGCATCAACCAGGCGGACTACGACCTGGCTCTGAACAATGTCAACAGCACCAAGGCTGACATCGCCTATACCGAGGCGCAGATCGACAAGACCATCATAAGGGCCCCTTTCAGCGGTACCGTAGGTCTCCGGCAGGTAAGCCCCGGCGCCTATGCCACTCCGGCCACCATCATTGCCACCATACAGCAGCTGGACAAGATAAAAGTGGATTTCACGCTTCCTGAACAATATACATCCATCATTCGAAAAGGCACTATGGTGGATGTAGAAATAGATGCTGCCAGCAAGGCCCACCGGAAGGGACTGGTCATCGCCACCGAGCCCCAGATCAACCAGACGAGCCGCAACCTGAAGGTGAGGGCCATCCTGCAGAATGGGAAGGGGCATCCCGGCGCCTTTGTAAAAGTATATGTAGATGCCGGCGCCGACAAGCAAGCTGTCATGGTGCCCACGAACTGTATCATTCCGGATGACAGGAACAATCAGCTGATCCTTGTAAAAGGAGGGAAGGCTCAATTCGTGAATGTGGAGACAGGTGTCCGGGAGGCCGACAATGTGGAGATCACCAAAGGGATCAGTCCCGGCGATACCGTTGTCGTTACGGGGGTCCTTTTTGCCCGGCCAAAAGCCCCATTGCGGATACGTAGTGTAAAGAATCTGGAAAAAACATCGGAGGCCACTCAATAGGCCGGTAATCACCCGAAGATTTGAAGTATGAACATCTCTGAATTATCTCTCAAGCGGCCGGTGCTGGCAACAGTGATGAACCTGATGATCATCCTGTTTGGTGTCGTAGGCTATAATTTCCTGGCCGTTCGGGATTATCCTGCCATCGATCCTCCCATTATCACCGTCAATACCAACTACACAGGTGCAAACCCCGATATCATCGAAAGCCAGATCACGGAGCCATTGGAAAAGCAGATCAACGGTATTCCCGGTATTCGCACCATTTCTTCCACCAGCAATCTTGGGAGCAGCTATATTACCGTGGAGTTCAATCTGGGGGTGGACCTGGAAGCCGCGGCCAGCGACGTGCGGGATAAGGTGGGGCAGGCGCAGCGCGGTCTTCCGCTGGATATCGACGCTCCACCCGTGGTCACCAAGGCCGATGCGAACAGCGATTATATCCTTATCCTGGCCGTGCAGAGCCGTACCAAAAGCCTGATGGAGCTGTCCGACTATGCCGACAACGTATTGCAGCAGCAGCTGCAGACCATCGCCCAGGTCAGCTCGGTGAATGTATTCGGGGACAAGAGCTATTCCATGCGTATCTGGCTGGACCAGGACAAAATGAATGCGTATGGCATCGCTTATAACGATATTTCCACGGCCATGAACACAGAGAATGTGGAGCTGCCGCCCGGCAAGATCTATGGCAACAACACGGAGCTGACCATCAAGACGCTGGGCCGTCTGACCACGGAAAAAGACTTCCGGGACGTTATTCTCCGGGAGGACAGCACGGGTATCGTGCGATTGAGTGATGTGGCCAGGGTGGAGCTGGGTCCTCAGAATGAAGAGCAGAGCTGGAAGTATAATGGCGTCAATGCCGTCGGTTTGGCCATCATACCACAGCCGGGGGCCAATAACATTGCCATTGCGGATGAGTTCTACAAGCGGATGAACGAGATCAAAAACTCCAACAAGTCCGACATCGAGATGAGCGTGCTTATCGACAATACGAAGATCATTCGTCAGTCGCTGGCCGAAGTGAAGGAAACGCTGGTGGTCGCCTTTGCCCTTGTGGTGCTCGTGATCTTTTTCTTCTTCCGTAACTGGCTCATCGCCCTGCGTCCCCTCATCGATATTCCCATATCCCTTATAGCCACGTTCTTTATCATGTATGTCTCCGGCTTCACTATCAATATCCTCACCCTGCTGGGGATCGTGCTGGCCACCGGACTGGTAGTGGATGACGGGATCGTGGTGACGGAAAATATCTTTCGCAAGCTGGAACAGGGCCTTCCCATTCATAAGGCGGCCCTGGAGGGAAGCAAGGAAATATTCTTTGCCGTGGTGAGCACCTCGCTGACATTGGCCGTAGTGTTTCTGCCCGTTATCTTTCTCCAGGGCTTTGTGGGACGGTTGTTCAGGGAGTTTGGAGTAGTGCTCGCTGCCGCCGTATTGATCTCCGCCTTTGTATCTCTCACCATAACCCCTGTCCTGAACGTGTATCTGACGACGAAGAAG
>DASZWE010000074.1:0-3551 GCA_035546735.1 Puia sp. | reverse complement strand
CATTGGGATAGGAGGAGTATGCTTTTCCTGTGTAGGGGGTCCGGCCGGCCATTTCATAGGAAAGGCCGCGTTTTGTGATCAATTCATCCATTTTAACTTGTCCGTGCGTCAGGATGGGCAGGAGGATGGAAAGGGATAGGAGATATTTCATGTTGATTTATTGGGGGCTAAAATACGAATTTCCCGTCCATAACAAAGCATGGAACCTGCGATATCTATTGCTGTTCCCCTTTTTCGATCATCGGTTGAACATTGCTTTCATCCGGGATTCCCGGAGGATGGCGTGCCTGAAGTTTCGGGAGCAGGCACCCCTGTCAGTGCGGTTAGTGCCGGGAGTCCGCCGAGCTGCATGGTTTCTACCGCTGTACTGGGAACGATGACAATTTTGGCATTTTGCTTCAACCCTTCGTAGAGCATGTTCATGGCACGCAGATGCAGCGCTACCGGATCATTGCGGTAGGTCCGGGCCGCCTCTTCGAACTTTTCCGCGACCTGCCTTTCAGAATCTCCCAGGATGACCCTTGCCTGGCGCTCTCTCTCTGCCTGGGCCTGCATGGACATGGCATCCTGTAAACCCGCGGGAATCAGCACATCCTTTACTTCCACGGAATTGACCTTGACACCCCAGGGCTCTGTTCGCTCGTCGATGATCTTGCGAAGCAGCTCGCTGATCTTATCCCTTCCTTCCAACATCTCGGCAAGAAGGGTCTTTCCGATGACATCACGCAAAGCTGTTTGGGATGCCCAGCTGATGGCAGATTGATAATCGGCTACTTCCAAAGCTGCTTTTTGAGCGTCGAATACTTTCCAGAAAAGGACCGCGTCCACATCCACCGGAACGGTATCCCGGGTAAGGGTCTTCTCGGCTTTAAAGGTAGTGGTGATCACGCGGGTATCGATCCAATACGCAATGGTATTAATGATGGGAACGATAAAGAACAGTCTTGGTCCCTGCAAAGAACGGAATTTTCCCAATTGGAGGACGACAGCCTTTTCCCAGGGTGCAGCGATCTTTATGGAGGAGGACACGGCCAGCGCTATGAGCAGGATGCCTATAGTGAGAATATTTTTTGCGACGCTGTTATAGGATAATCCACTGGCGCTATAGATACAAGCAAGGCCGATGGCAGCGATCACCAGGAAAATAAAGACTGGAAAAGCGTTCTTCATGGCCAGCATTTTTCTTTATAGCAGCATACTACATGCCTGGCGTGTCATTGAGCCGGACTCTGGATAATCATTGTATTTCCGTTTTTTCCAGGCGTTTAGGGCTTTGGGGTTCAGGTGGGATAAAATTCCACATATGGAAAATTGTTCCCGAACAGACGGACAGCTTTTCTACCATAAGCACATTCCATAATTTTCTCCAACTGAGCTCCAAATAATGGTTATTGCCTGGCTGGAGTTGATCGATTACAAGTTTCATATCATTAGTATTACGCGACGACTTACCCTTTGGGGGCCTTCCGCATTTGTCTTAACTTTAGTCCCATGGAAAATAATGCTGACCAGAAACTTGCCGTTTTGATCGATGCCGATAATGTTCCGCCCACCCGGGTTAAGGCGATGATGGAGGAAATTGCTAAATACGGCTCACCGACTTTTAAGCGGATCTATGGCGATTGGACTTCTTCCCGAATGTCAGCCTGGAAACCAGTCTTATTACCTTATGCGATTACTCCCATTCAACAGTACAGCTATACTACGGGAAAGAACGCTACTGATTCTGCCCTGATCATTGATGCGATGGATATCCTGTATTCGGGAAAGGTAAGCGCTTTCTGCATCGTGTCCAGTGACAGTGATTTTACAAGACTGGCTACAAGGCTACGGGAGGCCGGTGCGACGGTGTATGGAATGGGCGAAAAGAAGACGCCTCTGCCATTTATCTCAGCCTGCGACAAATTTATCTATATTGAAATATTGGAGGCGCCGATACCGGAAGAAAAACCAGCTGCTGATGTCAGGTCCCCAGCGAAGAAGAAAGCTATTCCTGCGTCTACCGCGCCGAAACCGATGTCTGCCGTTACTCCCGGGTTGGTTAAACTGGTGAAAGATAGTATCAACGACCTGGCGGGGGATGACGGATGGGTGTTCTTGGGTAATCTGGGCATGCTACTGTTAAAAAAGCAACCGGACTTCGACTCCCGGAACTATGGGTATAAAAAACTGACATACCTGATCAAGAGCATGCCGGATATAGAGATCCAGGAAAGAAAAGGAAAGGATTCTGATGCGTTGGTAGTATTTGTAAGGCTGAAGGAGCAGGGGTAAAAAATTTAGTTAATGAGAATATTGCCTGGTCGCTTTGTTAAACATCAAGGGTAAATAATTCGCCGATCATTCGCTGCGGAGGGATTTCACGGGGTTAGCAAGGGCCGCGCGGATGGTCTGAATACTGACCGTCAACAGGGCAATGGCGAGGGCGACGGCGCCGGCCACCAGGAAGATCCACCAGCTGATCTCCGTACGATAGGCAAACGTTTCGAGCCATTTGTACATGGCCCACCACGCGACGGGGAAGGCGATGAGCGCAGCGATCCCGACAAGCATCGTGAAGTCCTTGCTGAGGAGGCTGACGATACTACTGACGCTGGCGCCGAGGACCTTGCGGACCCCGATCTCCTTGGTGCGTTGTTCGGCAGCATAGGTGACGAGGCCGAAGAGACCAAGGCAGGCAATGAGGATGGCGAAAACGGCGAAGGTGATGAAGATCCGGCCGGTCTGCTGCTCGGCGTGATACAATTTATCAAAGTCGTCATCCATGAAGGAGTAGCTAAAGGGTACACCCTGTTTGGCGGCATGGAACTTACTTTCGACTTGCCGGACGAAGCTGAAGACATCATTGGTGCGGAAGCGGACGGCCATGCTGACAAAGTAAGGGTTGACTTGCATTACAAGGGGCTGGATCCTCTCATGCATGGAATTATAATTGAAATTTTTTACGACGCCGACGACATGAAAGGGGCGGGCAGGAAACTCATGATCCTTATACCAGATGATCAGATGGAGGGGATCCTTCACGCCGAACATCTCTACGGCGGCTTCATTGAGGAGGATGCCGGTAGAGTCGGTAGGAAATTGTGTGAGGTCGAAGTTGCGGCCTTTGACGATCTGCATACCGAGGGTGGGAACATAATGGTCGTCGACAGCGAGCGTGGTCAAGAAGATCGCGGACCTGGCATCAAGCGAGGCATCCCGGAACCAGCCTGGCTGACGGTACTGATCGCCGCCGACGGTGGGGAGGTCGCCGGTGACGGTGGCGTCGGTGACCCCGGCAAGGGTAAGAAGATCCTTGCGAAGATTGGTCGTGCCATCCCGGCCGAGCGGCCAGGTATCATGGATGACGAGGACCTGATCCCGGTTAAAGCCGACCGCCTTATTTCGGATATAGTGCAGCTGGCGATAGATGACGAGGGTGCTGACGATGAGGCCGATTGAAATAAAAAATTGAAAGACCACGAGGCTGTTACGGAGCCAACTGCTCTTGAAGCCTGCGGCCATCTTCCCTTTGAGTACATGAACAGGCTGGAAGGAGGAAAGGTAGAAGG
>DASZWE010000073.1:0-6195 GCA_035546735.1 Puia sp. | reverse complement strand
ACTCTCCCTGATCCCCTGGCCACCGGTGACTACCACAGGATTGACAACCACCTGTCATTCCAATTTGATCAACTGTCAACCAGGGTATCAGGAAGCATCCTATCAAATTGGTAGAGTAAAGATAGGTCGCACATATAGTATCTCCAAATAATTAGTCTACTATTTTTGTAGACTTATAAAGTATTTTTTCACCTTGCCGCACCTGGCCCGTCAGCAGTCGCAGGCACCCGACAGTTTCCCCGCCCCCTCCGGTCGGCCGAAGATCCGGCGTTCAATAATCCAATAACCGTTCGATTTTTTCCGCCACCTTGAAGGCGCTCGGCAGCATGGCGTTCTCCAGCCCCGTATTCATGGGCACCGCCGGCAGGTCCAGGGCCCCCATTACTTCCACCGGTGCATCCAGATGCACATAACAATGCACCGAGATACGCCACGCCAATGCCTCTGCAAAAGAATTATTCTGCTGTTCCTCCGTCAGCACCAGACACTTCCCATGCCGCCGGACAGTAGAAAAGATAAGTTCCTCATCCAACGGATACAAGGTCCGCAGGTCCAGCACCTCCACACATCCGGGGAAATGCTTCGCCGCCGCTCTGGCCCAGTATACTCCCATGCCATAGGTAATGACACAGCAGGTCTCCCCCCTCATCGTAGCGCCCCTTTCCGCAGCCAGCGCAATACCCGCCCGCCCCAGCGGCAGAATATAATCCCGGGAAGGCTCCACGCACCTGGCATCCTCCGTCCCCGGCACCTTGCTCCAGTACAGCCCCTTATGCTCCAGCATGATCACAGGATTCGGATCCAGGAACGCCGCCTTCATCAAACCCTTCATGTCCGCTGCATTGGACGGATACACTACCTTTATGCCCTTGATGGACAAGAGCGTCGTCTCGATGCTTCCGCTGTGATAAGGACCGCCTCCGCCATAAGCCCCGATGGGCACCCGGATCAACGTCTGTACCGGGAACTTACCGGCGCTCAGGTAACAGGACTTGGATATCTCCGTGACCAGCTGATTGAATCCCGGATAGATATAGTCTGCAAATTGCACTTCCACAATAGGTTTCGCACCCACCGCGCTCATCCCCACGGTTGAGCCGATGATATAGGCCTCCTGGATGGCCGTATTAAAGACCCGGTGGTCCCCGAACTGCTCGGCCAGCGTGGCCGCCTCTCTGAACACCCCACCCAGCCTGCGCCCCACGTCCTGGCCATATAGCAACGCCTCCGGATGCTCTTCCATGATCTCCCGGATGGCGAACAGGGCGGCATCCACCATGATCACCTTCTCTCCACCCGAGGGACTCCGCTCCCCTTTTTCCTCCGTCACAGGCGTCGGTACAAAGACAAAATCCGTCACCGTAGCCGGGTCCGGCTCAGACGCCGCCACCGCCGCCTGGAACTGCTCCGCGATCAGCGCCACCGCCGCTTTCTCTATGGCCAGCAGCTTGACCGGCTCCATTCCTAATCCCAGCATTCGCGCACGCAGCTTCGGCAAAGGGTCCTGAAGAGCATGCTCTTCCAGGTCTTCCGCGCTGCGATAGAACTCCTTTCTTACCCCGCTGGTATGATGCCCCAGTAAAGGCACTTTTGCCTGCACCAGGTAAGGACGACGTCCATTCCTCACCTCCCCTATCACCCGGTCCATGGCCTCATAGCTCTCCTGGAAGTCGCTACCGTCGATACGTATACGCCCCATCCCCTTAAAGCCCCCCGCATATTCATAGGCATCCATTGCCCTCGATTCTTCCGACCGCACGCTGATCCCCCAGTCATTATCCTGTACCAGGTAGATGATCGGCAGCTCTTTCAGCACCGCAAATTGAAAGGCCTCGCTGACCTCTCCTTCCGTCACGCTGGCGTCACCCAGGCTGCAGATGACGATGGGTGTCTCCCCATGTCCGCCTCTTTTCAACAGGGAAGAGGCGATCTTTTCCAGGTAAGCGAGCCCCTGCGCGATCCCCGTCGAAGGGATGGCCTGCATGCCTGTAGCGCTGCTTTGATGGATGATACCCGGCTTGTCCTCACCCCTGTAGTTGGGATGGGCATAGTATTCCCGCCCACCCGTAAATATATCCCCGCCCTTGGCCAGCAGCTGCAGCATCAGCTGATAAGGCTCGAAACCAAGCCCCAGCAGCATGCTCTCATCACGATAATAAGGACTGACCCAGTCACAAGGCTGCAGGTGAAAAGCTGTAGCCAGCTGAATAGCCTCATGCCCCCTGGAAGTGGAATGTACATACTTGCAAATGGTACGGTTGTTCTCATACGTCGTGGCCATCTCACGCGCCATGCACATGAGACGATAAGCCCTGGAAAGAATATCGACAGTTATCATATAAAAAAAACCCATTCTGTATTAATCAGAATGGGCATAAATATCTTGACGATACAATCATTTTATCTCTATGGTCAACAAGCTATCGTCTTCTATAAATGCCTCCAGCTCATCTCCTACTACACACTCGCCCACTCCCGCAGGCGTCCCCGTAAATACAAGGTCCCCGATATTGACGGAGAAATAATTGGAAATATACGCCACTACCTTGTCAAAGCTGTTGATCATCAGGCTTGAGTTGCCCTGCTGTACCAGCTCCTTGTTCTTGTAGAGGCAGAAATTGAGGTCTTTCTTGTTCTTCACATTTTGAAGAGGTATCCATTTCCCGATGGCAGCCGAATTGTCCCATGCCTTCGCCTTCTCCCAGGGAAGTCCCTTTTCCTTCAGCTCATTCTGGATATCCCTCGCGGTGAAGTCGATGCCTACCGTTACAGCATCGTAGTATTTGCTGGCAAATCTGTCCTGGATATATTTACCGTTCTTGGATATACGAAGCACCAGCTCACATTCATAGTGAAGCTCGTTAGTGAACTCGGGATAATAAAAGGGCGTATGTGCCTGAAGCAATGCGCTCTTCGGCTTCATAAATATGATAGGCTCTTCCGGTATCTCATTATTTAACTCCTTGGCATGAGCCACATAGTTACGGCCAACACAGAATATTTTCATATTCAATCAGGGTTTTTAAATAGAAAATTCTTTAAACCAGTTCTCATTCGGCCTGAAAAGACCCCGGGCACCAGCACAGGAATATTGAATATTAAAATATCTACTCATTATGGGTGAATGCAATATTTATGCGAAAATAAAGATTCCCCTTTATAAATCATAGCGTAAAATCCAAATTATTGTACAGGTTCATAGTCCGCTCAATCCCGCTGGTGACAAAGCTTTCCACCAATTCCACCGTCTTGTCGACCTTCTGACGGACCAGGGGCAGGTCCTCCTCCTTCCACCTGCCCAGCACAAAATCTATTTGTTTTCCCTTCGTGAAATTATTGCCGATGCCGAATCGTAGCCGGGGGTAGCCATTCGTACCTAGCGTCTCTTCTATGCTTCGCAACCCATTGTGCCCCGCGCTGCTTCCCGCTGGCCGGAGCCGGAATCTGGTCAGTGGCAGCGCCAGTTCATCCACAATGATCAATACATTCTCAAGGGGGATCTTTTCCTTGTCCATCCAGTATTTCACCGCCTTGCCGCTGAGATTCATGAAGGTGGTCGGCTTGATCGTGATCAGTATCTTCCCTTTCCATCTGATCTCCGCCACTTCGGCTAGTCGGTCCTGTCTGAAAGAGCCCTCATGCTTTTTTACAAGCGCATCCGCTACATCAAAGCCAATATTATGCCTGGTGCCAATATAGTCCGCCCCGATATTACCCAATCCCACGATGAGATACTTAGCCATACACGAGGATCAAATGCTTACCCATAAAGGGTTTAAAAATAACAAAAACCCGGTTAAGTTTATAACCGGGTCCCTACTAATAAATCTCTTTATTTCTTGCCACCAGCTGCAGGTTTGGCCGCAGCAGGAGCGGCGGCAGCCGCAGGAGCAGCACCAGCCGCAGGGGCGGCGCCAGCTTCTTCCTGTTTCAACTGACGGGTCAGTACCA
This sequence comes from Puia sp., assembly GCA_035546735.1. GTDB lineage: Bacteria > Bacteroidota > Bacteroidia > Chitinophagales > Chitinophagaceae > Puia. Next base: position 2,244 of record DASZWE010000073.1, on the reverse strand, counting down.
CCGAGGCAATGGGGATACGGGGCGAGTTCAGGATCTCATAGTTCTCCGCCTTCACATCTTCTACCCGCACGTTGCCGTTCAGTTCCAGCTCCGTCAGGTCCACTTCGATATTCTCCTTAAGGTACTTGGGATAGGTCTTTACCTTTAATGCCTTCATCTTGGTGATGAGCTTACCGCCATCCTTTACACCTTTTGAAGCGCCGGTGAATTTAATGGGAATGGTAGCTATCACCTTCTTGTCTTCTACCAGCTCCAGCAGGTCGACATGGATCAGCTCGTCCGTCACCTTGTCAAACTGCAGATCTTTCAAAATGCACTTGTAAGAAGCGCCTTCTACCTTTACCTCCGCCAATTGGAAGTCAGGTGTGTAGACCAGTGATTTAAAAGACGTCGCAGGAGCCGAAAAATTCACCTCCTTTGCACCCCCATAAATTACACCGGGCACTTTTTCCTCAGAGCGAAGTTGGCGGGTGGCTTGTTTGCCCTTTTCGGTCCTGAGTTGTCCTTCGATTGTAATCGTTCTCATTTTTTATGTGTGTTTGTTAATTACCTTACTTGCTCCGCAGCTGCTTACTTTACTTGCTCCGCGGCTGCCTATCTCACTTGTTCCGCAGCTGCGAGTGAATGAACAACCCCGTGATACTCCTGTTCTCATGGGCATTCCGGATGGCTACCGCAAATAACTCCGCCACACTCAGCACCTTGATCTTCGGGCTTGACCTCTTCAGCGGTATCGTATCACACACCACCAGCTCCTCCAGCACACTGTTCTCTATATTCTCATACGCCTTGCCGCTCAACACAGGATGCGTACACAACGCCCGAACGCTCCTGGCCCCCTTTTCTTTCAAAAGACCCGCGGACTTGGCCAGCGTTCCGCCCGTATCACAGATGTCATCTATCAGCACAATATCCTTATCCGTCACATCCCCGATAACCACCATGCTCGCAATCTCATTCGCACGTTTTCTGTGCTTGTCACAGATCACCATCTCCGCATTGAAATAGGATGCGACCTCCCGGATACGGTTGGCGCTACCCACGTCAGGGGCCGCAAAGGTAAGGTTTTCTACCTTAAGTTGCTCGATATAAGGGATAAAAATAGCCGAGCTGTCCAGGTGGTCCACCGGGATGTCGAAATACCCCTGGATCTGGGGAGCATGAAGATCCATCGTAATGACCCTGTCCGCCCCAGCTGCTACCAACATATTGGCTATCAACTTGCTACCAATCGCCACCCGGGGTTTGTCCTTCCTGTCCTGCCGCGCATACCCATAATAAGGGATCACCGCTACCACCTTATAGGCCGAAGCCCGGCGGGCCGCATCGATCATGAGCAGCAGCTCCAGCAGGTTCTCCGCGGGGGCAAACGTGCTTTGTACCAAAAACACCATGTCACCCCGAATGCTCTCATCGAAGGTCGTCTGGATTTCTCCGTCGCTAAATCGTTGAATAGTAATCTTTCCGGAAAGGGTACCGAATTGTTGAGCAATTTTCTCGGCCAGATACTGTGATCCCGTGCCGGAGAAGATCTTGGCTAAATGCTGCATAAAAAGGTAAAATGTGGGGCGAAGATAGAAAATGTGCGCGAATTAAGCTCTAAACTTAATGTAGCGCAATTCGCGCAAACCACAGATGTCTGTCGCTCCGGCGGGCTCTCCCGGTGGCTCCTGAAAAAAAAGACCATTCCCCGGTTTTTAGGACAGGAAATGGTCTCAAATATCTTAAGTCGGTCCTATCGGACAACGAACCCGGGTTCGCTCGGTATACCCGGTTCAATGACCTACAGAAGCCAGCTGACTACCCGAGGTCGCAGGGGTAACAGCAACTTTCGTAATCTCCTTGTCGGAAGACTTTGAATTGATCACATAAAAAATAGAGGAGCAGACAAAGATGGAGAACATCAGGGCGACAACATACATACCGATACAGAACAGGAAAGGCTGCCAGCCGCCAATTGCGTTGAAGGTAGTTCGTTTCATTGGATTTTAGATTAAAATTTTCAATAGATTCGGATTATCTCATCATATCGGGCCGCAGAATCGTTGTCCGAAGGACCATCATCAGCCTTTTTCGGAAAACGGACTGCATTTCCCAAATGTCCGTTTCCGGACATTAATAAACAGTCAATCGAGCTAATAACGATAGACTTGCGTCCTTATTTTAACTCTTCTTTATAAAGTACAAAATAATAGATTAAATTGATTTATGCAAGCTGGGAAAACCTCAATAAAAGGATGGGCA
>DASZWE010000072.1:0-9558 GCA_035546735.1 Puia sp. | reverse complement strand
GCGAAGAGGGCGAGTGCGTAGCCCCATTCCCGCTGTAAAACATATCCTTTTCCGGCAACATAAAATGAGGCGTTGGAATTGAATACGCCCAGGCCAAATAGCATGGCGGTGAGGTCTGCCAATTGATGGCTGTCTTCGGGCTGAAGGCTTTCCATGAGGCGCATGTGCGCTATCTCATGCGCGATGCAGGCTACGAGCCGTTCAGGGTCCGACAGCTTGCCTGCTTCCAGTCCGATGTGCAGTTTCCCGTCGTCCTGCCGGCCGCGGTAGGGGAGGTCGGTGTCGGCGTTGTCATCGCTGCCCAGGTAAAATTTTCCTCCGTCCATGGCGGAACCGGTGGTGAGAGACCGGGTGACATCGGTGTAGATATCCAGCATGATGCTGCCGGGATCTACCTCCATCTGGCCGGCTATGATGTGTAATGTATCCTGGGCGGGCTGTGATCCTCCGTCATAGCGGATGGGGAAGTCGGAGTAATGAGGGACGAGCACTTTTTTGTGCTTTATCTTTTCTTCTCCAAAGAGTCTGATAAGAAATGGGAAGGCTGTTTCTATCCATTTTTGGCTCGCTTCCGGAATGGGGCATTTGCGAGGAGCGCTTTTGCCGAAGAGGCCTGGCATATGATAAGGTTTTGTGGTAATAAAGATACAAAAAAGGACTGCTAAGAATAATGCGTTGCCGGCTGTATATTAAGTTCCTGAATTGATAGTCGTTCCGGAGAGGTAAGGAACATATGAATAAAATGGGGATTTCTTTAAAGGGGCGCCGGCGGAGGCGGGGGGCGGACATTTGCAGAGTTTCAGTAAATTGCACCCATGCAACAATACCTGGATCTATTGCAGCATATTCTCGATACGGGCGTGTCCAAGACGGACAGGACGGGTACGGGTACGCTGAGCTGTTTTGGCTACCAGATGCGTTTTGATCTTTCGAAAGGATTTCCGCTGGTGACCACCAAGAAACTTCATCTGAAGAGCATCGTATACGAGCTGCTTTGGTTCTTGCGGGGGGATACGAATATCGCCTATCTGAAAGAGCATGGGGTAAGCATATGGGATGAGTGGGCGGACGTCCGTGGTGATCTGGGACCCGTGTATGGCAAGCAATGGCGGAGTTGGGAAGGGGCAGACGGGCAGACGGTGGATCAGATCAGCCAACTGATCGAACAGATAAAAAAGACCCCGGACAGTCGTCGTCTCATCGTGAGCGCCTGGAATGTGGCAGATCTGCCCCGGATGGCGCTGATGCCTTGTCATACTATTTTTCAATTCTATGTGGCGGAGGGGAAGCTGAGCTGTCAGCTGTATCAGCGCAGTGCGGACGCTTTTCTCGGGGTGCCTTTCAACATCGCCAGCTATGCGCTGCTGACCCTGATGATCGCGCAGGTGTGCGATCTGGAGCCGGGAGCGTTCATACATACATTCGGGGATGTGCATCTTTATAACAATCACCTGGAGCAGGCAAAGCTGCAGCTGAGCAGGAAGCCGTACCCCTTGCCGGTGATGAAGCTGAACCCGGCTGTCAAGGATATTTTCCAATTCCAATTTGAGGATTTCACCCTGGAAAATTACCAGAGCCATCCTGCCATCAAGGCGCCGGTGGCCGTGTAAATGTCTTCCATATGATCATAAGCTTAATCGCCGCGGCCAGTACGAACAATGTCATCGGAAAGGATAACAAGCTGCTCTGGCATTTGCCGAATGATATGAAATTCTTCCGGAATACCACCTGGGGCATGCCGGTGGTGATGGGTAGAAAGACTTATGATGCGTTGGCCGGCGAGCCATTGCCTGGCCGATTCAACTTTGTCATCACCCGGAACAGGGACTGGGATCCGCATAACGAAAAGGTGAAGGTGGTGTCGGGTCTTGAGAGCGCCATAGAAGGAGCTCGTGAGACGGACTGCAAGGAAGTGTTTGTCATCGGCGGAGGTGAAATATACAAGCAATCCATGTCTATCGCCCATAAGATCTATCTTACGAGGGTGCATACGGTGGTGGAGGGTGATGCCTGGTTCCCTGTCATCGATGAAGGTCTTTGGCAGCTGACGAGCAACCTGGACTTCCCGGCCGATGAGAAACATGCGTATGCATACAGCTTCCAGTTATGGGAGCGGAAAAAAAGTGTTTGATGTATTCCCGCCTGCAGATAGCCCGGAAATATTTTCGTTATTATCTCACTGCTAAAAATGGAAAGGGGCATGGGGTCCATTCTCCTTTTGTCTACGACTTCATCCGGCATGTATTGAATGACAGGCGGCGGCCTGCGGTCTGGGAGCGGATAGAACGGCTTCGTGCGCGGTTGTTGAAAGATGACACCTGGCTGGAGGTGGAGGATATGGGGGCCGGGTCATCCGTGTCGAAGGGGCGGCGTCGCCGGGTGGGAGAGATCGCGCGGCATGCGGCAAAACCGGCGAAGCTGGGGCGGCTGCTCTTTCGGATCGCGCGGTATTACCGGTGTGAGCGGATAGTGGAGTTGGGGACTTCCCTGGGGCTTTCGACGGCTTATCTGGCCAGTGGGGCGGAGGAGGGGGCCCGTGAGGGGGAGACCAGTGCCGGTGAGAACCTGGCGACCAATGCCGGTGAACCGGACCTGACAGAGGCGGGGGGCAATGGGGCGGACCTGGCGACCAATGTCAGTGAGGCGGATCTGACGGGAGAGGACAAACGAGGGGCGGTGACGGGGTCTGACAGCGTACGGGTATGGACGATAGAGGGGGCTGCTGCGGTAGCATCGGTGGCTGCCCGAAATTTCCAGGAGCTGGGGCTGGAGCATGTGGAGCTTGTCGTGGGTAATTTCGACGGGCGGCTGAACGAAGTATTGGATCGCGCGGGGACGGTGGATCTGGTCTTTGTCGATGGTAATCACAGGCTGGAGCCCACCTTACGCTATTTCCACCAGATCATGGAGCGATGTGCACCAGGGGCGATACTCATCTTTGACGATGTACACTGGAGTGTGGAAATGGAGGAAGCCTGGGAGAAGATCCGGCAAGATCCACGGGTATATATGACTATCGATCTTTTTTTTATCGGACTGGTAGTTATGAGGGAGGAGTTCAAGGTAAAGCAGCATTTTAGCATACGGTTTTGACGGGTAGGAGATTTTGTGTAACTTATGACCTATGATCGTAGGCGTACTGAAGGAACCGGCATTTGAATCAAGAGTTTCGTTATTGGCAGAAGCTGTGTCAGCCCTGGTAAAGAAGAAGATCGAGGTTTGGGTGGAGGAGGGAGCCGGCATAAGCGCCTATTGCGGAGATGACGATTACAGGAAGGCGGGAGCGAACATCCGAAGCCGCGAAGAAGTGCTCGGCGCTGCGGATATACTTCTCTCCATACACTACAACGATATTCCCGGCACGCTGGAGCACAAGGTCCTCATTGGCGTTTTTTTCCCATTATACCATCAAGCGCATTTGCCCGTATGGGCCAAACAGCATATAACCAGCTTCAGCCTGGACATGCTGCCGCGTACTACCCGTGCACAGAGCATGGATGTATTGAGCTCACAGGCGAATATCGCGGGCTATAAGGCGATCCTGCTGGCTGCAGGTTTATCTCCGCACTTCTTCCCGATGATGATGACGGCGGCGGGAAGCATCGCGCCTGCCAGGGTTTTGATATTAGGCGCCGGTGTTGCGGGTCTGCAGGCTATTGCCACGGCCCGGCGGCTGGGGACTGTCGTGGAGGTCTTCGATACCCGGCCGGCTGTGAAGGAGGAGGTGATGAGCCTGGGCGCGAAGTTCATAGAGGTGGAAGGGGCCGCGGATGCCTCGAAGGCGGGCGGCTATGCGGTGGAGCAATCGGAGGAGTTCCGGGGACGCCAGCAGCAAAAGATCGCTGAAAGCATTGCGCGGGCGGATATCGTCGTTACGACGGCGCAGATACCGGGCAAGCGGGCTCCCTTGCTGGTGACGGGGGCTATGATAGAGGGAATGCGGAAAGGGTCGGTGATCATCGATCTGGCCGCTGCCACGGGAGGAAATACGGAAGTGACGAGGAATAACGAAACGGTGTTCCATAAAGGTGTGATCGTTGTGGGGAATTCGGCGCTGCCGGCTACGATGCCGTATGACGCCAGCAAGCTATACGGGAAGAATGTATCGAACTTCCTGCAGCTCATCACGGGCAAGGAAGGCGGGCTGAACCTGAATTTCGGGGATGAGCTGGTGAAGGGTTGTTGTATTACCCATGATGGGGCGGTGGTGCATGAGAAGTTAAAAGAAATTGTAAAAAGCGAATGATATGGAGGCAATATTGAACTGGATCGGGATGCATCAGCAGATGATCTATATCGTGATCCTCATGATCTTTTTGGGTATCGAGGTGATCGGCCGGGTGCCGGCGGTGCTGCATACGCCGCTGATGAGCGGGGCCAATGCCATTCATGGAGTGGTGATCATCGGAGCTATTATCGTCATGGGCAAGGCGGACCCTCACAATTATGTGGCGCTTGTATTGGGCTTTCTGGCGGTGGTGCTGGGCACCCTGAATGTCGTGGGCGGCTTTGTGGTGACGGACAGGATGCTGGAAATGTTTAAGAAACGGCGTTAAAATACTATTATGGGAAGCGTGCTCACTGTCTGTTATCTTATAGCCTCTGTGACGTTTATCCTCGGGCTGAAGCTATTGTCGAATCCGGCTACTGCCAGGAGAGGGAATCTTATTGCGGCGGGTGGAATGACGCTGGCGATCATCGGCACGATCTTTCTTTATGAGGATAATGGAGAGCCTCTCCATAATTACGGATGGATCTTTGCGGGGATTGTCATTGGAGGGATAGCAGGAACATTTGCGGCCCGGAAGGTGCAGATGACGGCCATGCCGGAGATGGTGAGTCTTTTCAATGGGATGGGGGGAGCCTGTGCGGCGTTGATATCGATAGTGGAGTTTGGGAGGCTGCGTTCGGGGCCTTCTTTGAGCGGGGGATGGACTTTGTACCCGCCACTGACGGCGCTGGGCGATGCGCATGAGGGGGTACATCTCCACCTGGGGGCGCCGATGGGGGAGCTATTGATCATCCTGCTGGGAGTGATCATCGGGTCCATCAGCTTTGCGGGTAGCGTCATTGCGTGGGGGAAATTGAATGGCCGGATAAAGGATATTACTTTCAAGGGGCAGCATATCACCAATCTGGGATTGCTGCTGGTGATACTGGCGCTGGCGGGCTATGTGCTGGTGGCTGCGAGCCGGCTGCCGGAGGTGGATCCCGGGCATGTATGGACTTCGGTGGTGGAAGCGTTGAATGCGCCGTTGCCTGCTATTGTCCGGGGATTGTTCTACGTCGTCTTTGCCTTGTCGGTAGTATATGGTGTGTTCTTTGTGCTGCCAATTGGCGGCGCGGACATGCCGGTGGTCATCTCGCTGCTGAACTCTTTTACGGGGGTGGCGGCGGCCTGCGGGGGCTTCCTTTATGACAACAAGGCCATGCTGACAGGAGGGATACTGGTAGGCGCCGCGGGGACCCTGCTGACGATATTGATGTGCCGGGCGATGAACCGGAGTCTTTTGAATGTATTGATCGGCTCGTTCGGAGGTGCGGCGGCAGGAGCAGCGACAGGCGCGGGGGCCGGCCGGAAGGAGCAGGGCGGCTATAAAGAAATTTCCGTCAGCGATGCGGCGATGGTCCTGAGCTATGCGCATAAGGTGATGATCGTCCCGGGCTATGGGCTGGCGGTGGCGCAGGCGCAGCACGCTTGTCATGAGCTGGAAAAGCTGCTCACGGAAAAAGGGGTGGAGGTGAAATATGCCATTCACCCTGTGGCGGGCCGGATGCCGGGTCATATGAATGTGCTGTTGGCGGAGGCGGATGTGAGCTATGACAATCTTTTGGAAATGGAGCAGGCCAATGAGCAATTCCCTACGACGGATGTGGTGGTGGTGCTGGGGGCGAATGATGTCGTCAATCCTGCCGCCAAGACAGATCCTTCTTCTCCTATCTATGGGATGCCGATACTCGATGTAGAGGCGGCCAGGACCTGTATTGTCAATAAACGGAGTATGAAACCGGGGTATGCAGGGATCGAGAACGAGCTTTTCTTCCGTCCCAAAACTTCCATGCTGTTCGGGGATGCGAGGAAGGTGCTGCAGGACCTGATCTCGGAGATCAAGCGTATATAATTGCACGTACATGCAGAAAAGAAAGTTTACAATGCCCTTTTGGGTCATGTTGTCGCTGGGTGTCCTATCGGGAGGGTTCTCGGGGATCGTGTTGTATGCATGGAGCCAGCGACCGATGCCTGCGACGCCCGGCTATTCGCCGGGGGCGTGGCAGATCCTGTCTTTCTTTTTCATGCCTGCGATCATGCTGGTGGAAGCTGTGATGTATTGGATCGTGCGGAACAGGATCGTACGAAGAAGCGACGCCCGCAGGCATGTGCTGTTTTTTACACTGGCCTATCTGAGCCCTTTTTTAAAATCGCTGCTGTTCTACTTTGCCGATAATTTTTTCTCTATGGGAAATATGGCAACTTTTGTAAGCAGAGTGAATTTGGTACAGATGTGTCTGTTCTGGCTGGTCACGATATATGCGCATGTCTTTTTTGTCCGGGTGCTGATAAAGGCATTTGACAGACCCGTGGAGGTGGCGGGGAGAACGGGTGAGTCAGCGCACATGCTGGATGATGTGCTGGATTGATGCCTTATACAGTTTTTCCGGGAGTACAGACACCTCCTTTTCTTGTAAAAAAAACAATTACCTTGTTTCGATGAATCCGACATCGACCTATTCCCTTATCAGCGAAGTCCTTTCCCGATATTTTGATGAAAAACTCAAAGAAAGTCCCTACGTGTTATACGAACGGGTCAAGGATATCCCGCGACGCATGCGTGATCATGCACGGGATCCCGAAGATAAAGATGACGACGAGTATGGCTGCTGGAAACCTATTCCCAGTACCGTCACTGACAAAGAATTCAGACATCTCGAACGCCTTCTACGTCATCCCCTGCCTGCGTCTTACCGATATTTTCTGCAACAATGGCATTTTATGGAGTTGGGGCTGGATCAGCACAGCCTTCTTTTTTTCCCGAGCCGGCCAGGTCGATTGGTTCGTGGTCATCGCGGCATCCTCAAAAAATACTACCCCGGCGAGGTCGACCGGGGTTTGCTGCCGTTTGCCAATTACGGCGACTGGGGCGTTGCCTGCTTCGACGCGCGGCGGCCCGCTGCCGGCAATGACTATCCGGTCGTGCTACTGGATCACGAAGATGGATATACAAATCCCGTGTCTTATGCCGCCAATTTCGAAGATGTGTTCCGGCGAACCTCGGACGGCTTTATCTGGATCGGCGTAGGAGGATGGGTGCGCGATCCGAATCTTCACCATGATAATCATTCATTTATTCATTAAATATGGATGATGTAAATTTGCGGCAGCATTGTAAAAAACAAAACCGTTGTATTCTTCATTACCCCCAGCATTTCTCGGGTCGCTTAGAGGAGCCTCAGGGTTTGATGCGGCTGCGTTCGAGGCGGTGCATGCGTCGGGCGAGCAGGTAGTGTCGGTGCGGCTGAACCCTGCGAAATGGCCGGGCGCAGGGACTGCGGACGAGCGGGGGAGCGAGACTGCTGGTAGGCGGGGGGTGGGGGCTGTTCGTACCGGGGAAAATGTTACCGGGGGCGAACCTGGCCGGGTGAGAGAAAATGAGGCGGTGGGCGGGACTGCCGGCGAGCGGGAGAGGCTGTTGATATGGCCGGGTGATGGGACGGGGGATGTGCGGATGGAGAAAGTGCCCTGGTCTTCATGGGGCTATTATTTAAGCGAGCGTCCTTCTTTTACCTTTGACCCTTTGCTGCATGCGGGAGCCTACTATGTGCAGGAGGCGTCGAGCATGTATCTCGAGCAGGCGTTGCGGCAGGCGGTGGATCTATCGCGTCCGCTGCGGGTGCTGGACCTGTGCGCCGCACCGGGTGGAAAATCGACGCTGGTGCAGTCTCTTTTGACGGAGGACAGCCTGCTGGTGAGCAATGAGGTGATACGGAGCAGGGCGGGGATATTACAGGAGAATATCATAAAATGGGGGGCGGCGGGTGCGGTGGTGACAAACAATGATCCCCGGGACCTGGGCCGGATGGAAAATTATTTTGATGTGGTGATAGTGGATGCGCCATGTAGTGGAAGCGGTCTTTTTCGTCGTGAGCCGGAGGCCGTTGAAGAATGGAGCGTGGAGAATGTGCAGCTGTGTCATCAGCGACAGCAGCGGATACTGGCGGATATCTGGCCTGCCTTGCGCAAGGATGGGATATTGATCTATTCCACCTGTTCCTATTCGGTGGAGGAGGATGAGGAGATATTGGATTGGATGATGGATGAGCTGGGGGCGAGCCCTTGCCGGCTGTCGATGGATGCGGCGTGGAATATCGTGGAATCGTCCACTGGAAAAGGGGGATATGGTTACCGGTGTTATCCCGACAAGCTCAGGGGGGAAGGTTTTTTTATCACTGCCGTACAAAAAAATGAAGGGGATACGTTCTCCTATCCCAGGCAGAAAAGACAGGGGCTGGAAAAATTGTCCCGAAGCCAGGCGGATGAGCTGCGGCCCTGGGTCGGGGAAGGCGGGGAGCTTTTCTTTTTCCGGCATGAGGAGTTTGTCCGGGCGGCGCCGGCGAGGATGGTGGAGGATATCGCCTATCTGCAGTCTTTTTGCTATCTGAAAAAAGCCGGGGTGCTGATGGGGCAGCAGGGTGTGAAGGAGTTTATTCCTGAACATGAGCTGGCGTTGAGCGTAATTGCGGGGCGGCAGTTGCCGGCGCTGGAGCTGTCCAGGGAGGAGGCAATCGAATACCTGCGTAAGGAGGAGATCCATGCGGGGCAGGGGAGAAGAGGGTGGTCGCTGGTGCGATACCAGGGGCAAAACCTGGGATGGGTAAAGATCCTGCCCAATCGGGTCAATAATTATTATCCAAAAGAGTGGAGGATACTTAAGAGGGTACCCTGAGCGGGGGTGAGATGACAGCCTTGACGGGCCGTATGTGAGATCCGGAGGGGAGAACCAAGTTGGACCACGGGTCCAACGGCCGAAGGCCAAGACATTAGCGGGGTTCTCACCGGAGGATAAATTGAAGATGATCCGGAGGGGAGAACCTATCTTTGTGAGATTTAAAACTTTTTCTATGTCCTTAAAAGTTATTGTGGTTGCTCTGATAGGTATGTTATCCATGAAGACTGTCCGGTCCCAATCCGATGAACTATTGATCGAGGGTCAGACGGGGAACTTACACCTACAACATGCGGTGGTTGCCAAGGAGAATTGGTATAGCATCGGCAGGCTCTACAATCTCAGTCCCAAAGAGCTGGCTTCTTACAATAAGCTCGAGATGAGCAAGCCGCTGTCCATCGGGCAGGAGTTGCAGATACCGCTGACGGCTGTCAATTTTTCCCAAAATGGGGTGAAGGCTGCGGGAGAGACCCTGGTGCCGCTGTACCATATTGTCCAGGAAAAGGAGTGGCTTTATCGTATTAGTGTCAATCATAATAAGGTGTCTGTTGCCAACCTGGAAAAATGGAATAACATCAATAAGGACCAGGTAAGGGCGGGTATGCATCTGATCGTT
>DASZWE010000071.1:0-5023 GCA_035546735.1 Puia sp. | reverse complement strand
TTCTCCAGATCATCCAGGAACAGGTAAGGCTGTATGATCCGCTCCATCACCCATTGACGCGTCTTATCAAAACCCTTGTCCAGATAAATGGCCCCCACGATAGCTTCCAGGGTATTCCCAAAGATCTGGCTCATCTTCAGACTACTGTCGAACTTATTGAAATTGCTGACCCTTTTCAGGCCCATCTTGATGGCAATATCGTTCAACTGGTTGCGATTCACCATCTTACTGCGCATTTCCGTTAGGAAACCCTCTTCTTTATACGGGTATTTTTTAAAAAGGAAGTCGGCTATGATCGCGCTCAGAATGGCATCCCCCAGGTATTCCAGCCGCTCATTATTCTCATCCGCCCCATCTTTTACGCTGCGGTGGGTAAGGGCAGTCCTGTATAATACCGCCTTGCCGGGAATGAAACCCAGCACATTCCGAAGCTGTTTTTTGAACGAATTGTCCGCGGCGCCGCCCTTTATGATACGTTCGAGGATTCCCACATTAACAAGCTACAATTTTTTTTCAACGCTAAAAAATAAACTAAACGCCGCTCCGGCAGAATACCTCCGCCTGAAAGAAGTCTTTAGTCAGAATTTGCTGTCGACTGTCCTGACGGGCCGGAACCCGTTTGCGCATATTCACCCCTGGTACTTCTTGACGATGACACAGGCATTGTGGCCCCCAAAGCCAAAGGTATTGCTAAGGGCCGCACGGACAGTCTTTTGTTGTGGTTTCCAGTAAGTAAAGTTAAGCCGGGGATCCAGTTCCGGATCGTCTGTAAAGTGGTTGATAGTGGGAGGGATCTGGTCATGCACCACGCTCATCATACAAGCTATCGCCTCGATCACACCCGCAGCCCCCAGGCAATGGCCCGTCATAGACTTGGTCGAGCTGATATTCAGCCCATAAGCCCGCTCGCCAAATACGTCCACAATAGCCTTTACCTCAGCCACGTCACCCAGAGGAGTGGAAGTGCCATGCGTGTTGATATAGTCGATGTCGGCCGGTTGCATTCCGGCATCCTTCAATGCAGCTAACATCACATTCTTAGCCCCCAGTCCCTCCGGATGGGGCGCCGTCATATGATAAGCATCCGCCGTGGCGCCGCATCCGGCTATCTCACAGTAGATCCTGGCCCCACGCGCCCTGGCATGCTCCAGCTCTTCCAGTATCAATACACCCGCCGCCTCACCCATCACAAACCCATCCCTGTCCTTGTCATAAGGCCGGCTGGCGGTCTTGGGATCGTCATTACGCTCGCTGAGCGCTTTCATGGCATTAAAACCGCCTACACCCGCCTCGCTTACAACGGCTTCCGAGCCGCCGCTCACGATGACATCGGCCATACCCAGCCGTATCAGGTTGTAAGCCTCCATAATGGCATTGGTGGAAGAAGCACAGGCACTGGTCACAGCGAAGTTAGGGCCGCGAAAACCGTGCCGCATTGAAATATGACCCGCAGCAATATCCAGGATCATTTTGGGGATAAAGAAAGGATTGAATCGCGGAGTGCCATCCCCCTTTGCGAAATTTATCACCTCCTCCTGGAACGTGATCAATCCGCCAATACCGCTGGCAAAAACAACACCTATCCGGTCCGGGTTCATAGCCTCCTTGTCGATAGCGGCATCCTTCACCGCCTCGTCGGAGGCCACCAGCGCAATCTGTGTATAGCGATCCAGCTTGCGCGCCTCCTTTTTATCAAGATGTTGCAGGGGATCAAAACCTTTCAGCTCACAGGCAAATCTTGTTTTGAACTTCGAAGCGTCGAATAAGGTAATAAGGTCAGCGCCGGAAACGCCGCCCAGAAGCCCCTTCCAATAATCGTCTAAATTATTGCCCAATGGCGTCAGAGCGCCGATACCCGTAACAACAACTCTTTTCAAATGCATATTGGCTTTTCCCGGATTATGCCGGAATTGCGCTTCCAAAAAAATAGCCCAATTCCCGCAATGGTGAATGTCTGTCCTTTGAACGAGCCGCTTCCAGCAGCTCTTGGTTTAAGGATAAATCCGCCTTCTAAGCTGCAGTTTGCTCGAAAAGGCGGATGTAAAGTGTTTATTGCTGACCGAGGGTTACTCTTATTTTGCGTGCTCTTCCAGGTAGGAGATGGCCTGACCCACCGTAGTGATAGTTTCAGCCTGTTCGTCCGGAATGGAAATATTGAATTCCTTTTCGAATTCCATGATGAGTTCAACGGTGTCCAGAGAGTCTGCACCCAGATCATTAGTGAAAGAAGCTTCATTCGTAACCTCTGCTTCTTCAACGCCTAGTTTATCAACGATGATCTTTTTAACCCTTGTAGCGATGTCTGACATTTTTGTAAGATTTAGTTATACGGCTGCAAATGTAAGTTTTTAATAGAAAACACAATAAACCGGACATTTTTTAATTTTGCCCCACGCTATCCGCCACCCCCGCCCGAAGGACAGACATTTTTTAATCTTTCCCGAAAACGGACTATATTTCCTGAAAGGCCGTTTTTCGGACATTTTTAAATAACTTCGGCCTCCCCGGTGAGGGATCACAGTCAATTACATTTTATAATATAAACAGCATGGCCCTCAGGATCATTGACCACGGAACGAAAGAGTACCAGCAAATGGTGAATTTACGCATGGACATCCTGCGTAAACCACTGGGCTTGTCGTTCGATCCGGCAGAACTGGAGAAGGAAAAGGAAGACGTGCTCATGGGCGCCTTCGAGGACGACAGGCTCCTCGGCTGCTGCCTGCTGACAAGACAAGACCAGCATACCATGCGGCTACGCCAGATGGCCGTCCCCAATAATATGCAAGGCAAGGGGATAGGAAGAGCGCTCATGATCTTCGCAGAAAACATCGCCCGCGATCTGGGCTATAAAAAGCTGTGCATGCACGCCCGCACGACAGCCCTGGGATTTTATGAAAAACTCGGCTATACCACCAGCGGAGAAGAATTCACCGAAGTCACCATTCCACATTATATAATGGAGAAAGCGCTATAAGCTAAGCAATCATTCACAACATATTGATTATCAATAAAAATACACCCCTTTAGCCCGGACCGTCCCGCCCATCTTATATAGCCGTCACCCGGGCCGCAGCCGGCCTGTCCAGCACAAAATCGCTCATCCGCTGCAGGAATCGCAGCAGATCCGCCATGGTACGCATATCGTCCACCACCAGCAGAAAATGCTTGCCCGCCTGCTTGAGCCGGGCTTTATTGGTATGCTTTTGAATGTATTCCAGCACCCGCTTGAAGATTTCCGATTCGAAATATGGCGAGTCCGGCCTGTTGATAAAATAACAACGCATCGTGTCGTCCTTCAGGATCAGCTTCTCGAACCCCAGCGCCACCGCCAGCTTGCGTATACGCACCGTATCGAACAGATCCTCCACCTGCGGCGGCACAGGACCAAACCTGTCCATCAGCTCCTTATGGAATTCCTGCAGCTCCTCCTCACTATCACAGTTGTCCAACCGCGTATACAGCGACAGCCTCTCCGTAATGCTCTCCACATAGCTGTCCGGTATCAGTATCTCCAGATCCGTATCGATCGTACAATCCTGAACGTAATCATCCGCCTTGGATATCTCCTCTTTAAACAGTTCCTTGAACTCCGTCCGCTTCAGCTCCTTGATGGCCTCTTCCAGTATCTTCTGGTACGTCTCGAATCCAATGTCCGCCATAAACCCGCTCTGCTCCCCGCCTAATAAATTGCCCGCCCCCCGTATATCCAGATCACGCATGGCTATCTGAAAACCACTGCCCAGGTCACTGTGCTGCTCCAGGGTCTGCAGCCGCTTGCGCGAATCATCCGGCAGGGTAGCCAGCGAAGGCGCCAACAGATAACAAAAAGCCTTCCTATTGCTCCGCCCCACACGCCCCCGCAGCTGATGCAGGTCACTTAGCCCGAAATGATGGGCGTTGTTGACGATAATGGTATTCACATTGGGAATATCCACCCCGCTCTCCACGATATTCGTACACACCAGGACATCGTATTTCTTGTCGATGAAATCCAGTATCCTCTCCTCCAGCTCATGCCCCTCCATCTGCCCATGCGCATAGCCGATGCTCAGGTCCGGACACAACCCCTGGATAAGGGCCGACATCTCCGCCAGACCCTGCACCCTGTTGTAGATAAAGAATACCTGTCCCCCCCTCTCCGTCTCGTAATAGATAGCGTCCCGGATAAAATCCTCGTTAAAAGCATGCAGCTCCGTCTGTATCGGCTGCCGGTTGGGCGGAGGCGTATTGATGATGCTCAGGTCACGGGCTCCCATCAGGCTGAACTGCAGGGTCCGGGGGATAGGTGTAGCCGTCAGCGTCAGACAGTCCACATGCGTCCGCAACGTCTTGATCTTCTCCTTATGCGCCACGCCGAACTTCTGCTCCTCGTCGATCACCAGCAGCCCCAGGTCCTTGAACTTTACATCCTTGCTTAACAGCGCGTGCGTACCGATAATAATATCTACCTTCCCCTCTTCCAGCTTCTTCAACGTCTCCTTTTTCTCCCTGGACGACTTGAAGCGGTTGACATAATCCACCTTCACGGGGAAATCCTTCAGCCGCTCGCTAAAGGTCTTATAATGCTGAAAAGCCAGTATCGTCGTCGGCACCAGTACCGCCGCCTGCTTGCCGTCACAACAGGTCTTAAAGGCGGACCGGACCGCCACCTCCGTCTTGCCGAACCCGACATCCCCGCAGACCAGCCGGTCCATCGGCGAGGCAGACTCCATATCCTTTTTCACATCCGCCGTCGCCTTGCTCTGATCAGGCGTATCCTCATATATAAAGGAGGCTTCCAGCTCCGTCTGCATATAGTTGTCGGGCGAGTGCGCAAAACCCTGCTGGGCCTTGCGTTGAGCATAGAGCTTTATCAGATCGAAGGCGATCTCCTTGACCTTTGTCTTTGTTTTTTCCTTTAGCTTTTGCCAGACGTCGCTGCCCAGCTTGTTCACCTTGGGTACCGTGCCGTCCTAACCCGTGTATTTGGATATCTTATGTAAGGAGTTGATATTGACATACAGGATATCGCTGTCCTTGT
>DASZWE010000070.1:0-3415 GCA_035546735.1 Puia sp. | reverse complement strand
ACTGGACCATCGATGTGGTCAATTTCCCTCCGCAGCATGGCAGGCATGACCTTTTCCTTACTTATGAGAACCCCAACCTGAAGGGACCGAATGCCAGCGGTATGCAGTTCGACTGGTTTCATTTTGCGCATTCGCTGCCCGGCGTCGGAGATCCCGAATATGCGGGCATGAAGAAATTATACGATACGCTGATGCGCAAGCAGCCGCCCACTACACCTGTCATGGTGGATAATCCCGGGGACATGCACCGGGTGACGCATGTATTCGAGAAAGGCAACTGGCTTGTACAAGGAAGGCAGGTGGAGCCTTCGACACCACGAAGTCTGAACCCTTTTCCTGCCACCGCCCCGCACAACAGGCTGGGGCTTGCTATGTGGCTTACCAGCCGTCAAAATCCATTGACCGCCAGGACCATGGTGAACCGGGTGTGGGAGCAGCTTTTTGGGAACGGGCTGGTGGAGACCCTGGAAGACCTGGGGACACAGGGCGCCGAACCTACTCACCGGGAGCTGCTGGACTATCTTGCCTGGCAATTTATGACGGATGATAAATGGAGCGTTAAAAAGCTGTTGCGGGGCGTGGTGCTGTCGGCGACCTATCGACAGGATTCCAAGGTCAGTGCCGACGCATTGGAAAAAGACCCTTACAATAAATATTATGCGAGAGGCGCAAGGGTAAGGCTATCCGCGGAAGAGGTGCGGGATCAGGCCCTGGCCGTCAGCGGACTGCTCGCCGACAAAGTAGGAGGGCCCAGTGTCATGCCCTGGCAGCCCAAGGGCATCTGGCTCTCGCCGTGGAACGGGCAGGACTGGCAGAAGAGCAAAGGGGAAGATCAATACCGCCGGGCCCTGTACACCTATTGGAAGCGGACCGCGCCGTATCCATCCATGATGAGTTTCGATGGTACTGCCAGGGAAGTATGCACCGCCCGGCGCATCCGTACGAATACGCCTTTGCAGGCGCTGACCCTGTTGAACGACTCCGTGTATCTCGATGCGTCCCGTCATCTGGCGGATATGATGTTGGGCGCGGGGACGGGACCCGCTACCGGATCGGGGTTGGGCGGCGGGTCGGTTGCGGAGGCCATTAAGAAAGGCTATGCTGCCGTCGTTTTCCATCCCATCGATGCCGCCAGTTTGCAGGCGTTGAAGGGCTTGTATGATACTGCGTATGCACGGTATAGTCATAGCCCGGAGAAGACCCGGGAGATAGCGGGATCAGAGAGCTCCTATAACAAGCCAACCATGGCCGCCATGATCGTGGTGGCGAATGCGATATTGAACCTGGACGAAGTGATCACCAAGAACTGACAACATGACCCGGAAAGAACTACATAATCAACGATTATTGCGGGAAGCCGAGAAGGCCGTATCCCGGATGTATACCCGCCGGCATTTTTTGCAGGATTGCGCCATGGGTTTTGGCGCCCTGGCATTGGGTTCGTTACTGCCATCCTGCGGGTCCGGAGTCTCTACCGCGGCAGGCCCTGCTTTTGACCCTGCTCATCCGCTGGCGCCCCGGATGCCCATGTTCCCTGCCCGTGCCAAAAGGGTCATCTATCTGCATATGGCGGGCGCGCCTTCGCAGCTGGAGCTGTTCGATTATAAACCTTCTTTGGCGCAGCTGGATGGACAGGACTGTCCGAAGTCGCTGCTGGAAGGCAAGCGGTTTGCCTTTATACGGGGTGTGCCCAAGATGCTGGGGCCGCAGGCGCATTTTCAGCAAAGGGGACAAAGCGGCGCCTGGGTCAGCGAACACATGCCTCATCTGGCATCCATTGCCGACGAGCTTTGTTTTCTCAAGGCGATGACCACCGACCAGTTCAATCATGCTCCTGCCCAATTGCTGGTTCAGACCGGTAGCCCCCGCCTTGGGCGTCCCAGCATGGGATCGTGGGTGACCTATGGGCTGGGGACGGAGAATGAGAATCTGCCCGGCTTTGTCGTGCTCACCAGCGGCGGTAAATTTCCGGATGCCGGCAAGAGCGTGTGGGGCAGCGGTTTTTTGCCCAGCGTATACCAGGGCGTACAATGCCGCAGCGAGGGCGACCCCGTGCTGTTTATCGAAGACCCGCAGGGTATGGACCGGGATATCCGCAAGGCTTCCATCGACGCCATCAACAAGGTCAACGAGCAGGAACATACCGCATACGGCGATCCCGAGATACTCTCGCGCATCTCCCAGTACGAGATGGCCTACAAGATGCAGTTGTCTGTACCGGAGACCATGAATATCAACGACGAGCCCGCTTATATTCATGAAATGTATGGGACGCAGCCCGGAAAGGCGTGTTTTGCCAACAATGTCCTGCTGGCGCGGAGACTGGTGGAGAAGGGCGTCCGCTTTGTGCAATTGTTCGACTGGGGCTGGGACAGTCATGGGACGGAGGCGAACCTTGCCATCGACGTAGGATTTATCAATAAATGCAGACAGGTGGACCGCAGCATCAGCGCCCTGATACTGGATCTGAAGCAAAGGGGATTGCTGGAAGACACCCTTGTCATCTGGGGTGGAGAGTTTGGCCGGACTCCCATGATGGAGAACAGGGATGGCAAACAGAATCCCTTCAAAGGCAGGGATCATCACGTGGATGCGTTTACCATCTGGATGGCCGGCGGGGGTATAAAAAAAGGGTTCAGCTACGGGGAGACCGATGAGATAGGGTATTACCCGATCAGCGGCAAGACCACTCCTTTTGATGTGCAGGCGACAATTTTGAATCAATTGGGTTTCGATCACGAAAAATTCACTTATCTTTTCCAGGGAAGACCTTTCCGGCTGACGGATGTGTACGGGAAGGTGATTGAAGAAATTATTGCCTAATTTGCGAAATGTACTTGCTGACAATTACGGAATTCTTTGCACACCTGCATCCGGCCCTCGTTCACCTGCCCATCGGGATATTACTGACGGCGCTGCTGTTACAGCTATTTGCGCGCTGGGAAAAATTTGCCGCTTTTCGTTCCGCCCTACCTGTCGTCCTGCTGGCCGGGGTCGTGTCCGCCGTATTGTCCTGTATTACGGGCTTCCTGCTTTTCCGCAACGGAGATTATGACGACAGTCTTGTATCCGCCCATATGTGGCTGGCGATAGCTTTGACCTTTGTTGCTTTTGCGTTGTATGCGCGGGTTGGTTTTGGGGGAGCGTCAGCGCGATTATTTGATCGCAATGGGAATATGATGGGAATATTATTGTTCCTGCTGATCATGGTCGTGGGACATCTTGGCGGCTCGCTGACCCATGGCGAGGATTATCTCACCTCTTCTTTTCACAATACGCCGCCTCCTCCGGCGTTCCGGCCCATTGCCGATGTACAGCAGGCGGCTGCCTATGAAGACATCGTGAAGCCAATATTAGAGAGCCGTTGTCATAATTGTCATGGGGCGCACCGACAAAAGGGGGGGCTGCGGCTGGA
>DASZWE010000069.1:0-4779 GCA_035546735.1 Puia sp. | reverse complement strand
AGCTGTACAAAAAATACCGCGGGATCATGGGCAAGGACATGTTCCATGCCCGCTGATCAGCCCCCTCCGGCATTAGGTGAGCATGCACTAAATCGTTTTAGAGTACTAAATCGTTTTTTTGTGTACCAAATACGCAGCGGACTAAAAATCATCCGATTGCATAAAAATATTTTGTAAAAATCCGGACTGAAATGTACGACGGGTCGCATTTTGTACTACCTTCATAATCTGTGAATTTTCTACCCTTTTAGCAACCCTCTCCCTAACGAAAACCGCTTGCATAAGAAAAGATGCGTGTTTAGTTTATCCAATTCTTTAATCTTTAACACCTCTATCAGATGAAGCCGAATACTGTTACCGCAACCGCTAATTCCATCAGCTCTCCACTGACCGCCTTGCCAACCGCCAAGATTGTTCGCCATCCTCAGGCCAAAAAGCTTAAGGATACTACGCCATTGATGTCTCCTCCCGACGAAGAGACAGTACGCAGACTGAACCTCCTGGCGAAACAGTACCCCTTTTGTATCAGGCATCGTGGCAACAATAACCATTTGTTGTAAACCAGGCCTTCGGCCCGTTATGAAAGGATCAGGCTTGCTCCGGCAAAGCCTTTGAATTCAGTATGACCTCCAGTTTGCAGCCTTTTCCGGGAGCAGAATCGATCTCTACCCTCCCGTTGTATAGTTCTGCCCGGCTGATTATATTGGAGATGCCAACCCCTTTACGCCGCATCCGGGGATCGAACCCCTTCCCATCATCCTTCACCAGAAGAGATATCTGCTCATTCTCCTTGTTCAGCTCGATGCTCACATGGCTGGCCTGAGCATGTTTGAGGATATTGTTCAGCTGCTCCTGTATGATACGATAAACATTTATCTTCTGCTCGGGCAGCAGCGTGCTTTCGTCAAGACCGGTGATATTCAGCCGGATCTTCATTTTCTTCACTGTAAGGATGCTGCGTATCAGCTCCTTGATGGACTGGATCAGCCCAAGATCATTCAGCGTGGGCGTGATCAGCTCCTTGGACAGCTTGCGTATCTCCTCGATGGCCATGGAAATATTCTTGCGGCTCTTGGCCAGCAGCTCTATCCGCGGTGCCGTCTCCTCGATGGCGACATCCAGGTACAACTTGGAAGTAGCCAGTATCTGGTTGATATTGTCATGCAGCTCCTGTCCCAGCTCGAACCGCTCCCGCTCCTGAGCCCCCAGCACCACTTCCGTGATCTGCTGCTGCTTGAGCTTCTGCTGCAGCGCCAGCTCCTTTTCCAGCCTCACCCTTTCGGTGACATCATTGATAATTACCTGCATCGACATCTTCCCAAAGTAGTCGATCAGATGGGAGGTTATCTCCACGATCATGATCTCTCCCGCCTTGTTGCTGTGATGCCATAGCTTCTTCCCGACAGGCTGCATATTCGCCAGGCTTACCATGCTCTCCAGGAATTCCTCCGCCTCGCCAGGCGGATGCAGATCCCGCATGGTCAGCTGCATGAATTCATTTTTGTCGAATCCATACTTTTCCAGGGCAGCGTCGTTGACCTCCATGATATGGAGTGTATCCAGGTCATATATCCAGGTTGGATAAGGATTCTTGTAGAATATCTTCTTATACTTTTCTTCCGAAGTGCGGATGATCTCTTCGGACCGCTTGCGGGCGGTGATATCCTGTATTGCCCCGATAACACGCTGGGGGTGGTTGTCGGAGGAGTATATAATATACCCCCGGTCATGAACATATGCATATTCTCCATTGCTTTTTTTCAAACGGTATTCATCTTCCCACTTCGTTACTTTGCCTTCGAGGATGATGCTCCTCAGCCTATCCAGGACCCGGCATTTGTCATCCGGGTGCAGGATACCCTCCCAGAAGTCCTGGGGACTGACGGCATCGACGATATCGTACCCGAACAGCTGCTTGTACGCATCGCCCACCAGGAACACCTCATTTGTAATAAGGTTCCAGTCCCATATAGCATCATTCGTCGCCTTTACGACAGTGTTGAAGCGCTCGTTGCTCTCACGGAGATTCTCCATCGTGCGCTTGCGTTCCACGCTGTATTGAATGGATTTTGTCAGCAAACCCTCGCTGAACTCGCCCTTTACAAGATAATCCTGGGCCCCTTCCTTTATAGCCTCCACCGCCAGATTGGTATCGGACAGGCCGGTGAGAATGATCACCGGTATCTTTTGCACCACAGGCTTTAGCTGAAGAAAGGTGTTGATGCCGAAACTATCCGGCAACGTGAGATCCAACAATACGAGATTGATCTCCTCCGTTTGCAATATCTCATACGCACGTCTGACCCTGTCCGCAGAATGCAGCCCGCTGATCCCCAGACTGGATCGCTTAAGCATACGTTCTATCAGGAAAAGATCGCTGGGGTTGTCCTCTACAGTCAGGATGCTGAAACCATTGTTCATTTTTTGCATCACACGTCCATTTGGGAATTATCCAATATTGTCCTTCGGCCGAACCGCTTCCGGCGGTCCCCGGGATTTGCTGCTAATCTGCTAATCAATTGAGCCCAGGTGAGGGATATGGGGAAGAGTGTAGTGAAGATTCATTCCCTTCTATAAATATACTTCTTTATAAGGAAATAATAAAAAACCCTTTTCAAAAATGCCCCCCTCCGGCAAAAGAAAATCCCCCGTGTTAGCGGGGGATGCACTAATCAAATACCATAACCATTAAACCTTATCCTATTAGACCCCTAATTTACTCCAATTTATTTTCACAGACAAAAAACTTCTGCGGTCATTTTTACCGAAACGTGCAAAACAGTAGGTATAAACCCTTATATATGATGTAGTTAAGTACGTAAATTTTTTCTTTACATATTTTTCGGCCCTGACTGCTGTCCGGAAGCAGCATTTTATCTGTTTTTTTGACGGTTATTGCCCCTGTGGAGCAAAGGCAAATCCGAATTGGCTACCCTCGCCGAGACGGCTGTCCACCCAGATACACCCGCCCTGGGCCTCGATAAATTCTTTTGAAATGGAGAGCCCCAGTCCAGTGCCATTGTGGTCATGCGAACCGGGTACTTTAAAATAGCGGTCGAATATTTTGGGAAGATACTTTTCTTCGATGCCGTTGCCATGATCCTTTACAAGGAACTCTACCTTGCCATTCTTTCTCAAGGCATAGACCTCTATACCGGCCTCTTCCGGCGAATACTTGATGGCGTTAGTGAGGAAATTGATCAGCACCCACGACGTTTTCTCCACATCCGCCTGTATCGACGGCAGGTCTTCCGCAACGTTCGCCTTTATCCGGACATGCTTCTGCTGCGCCTGGAACTGTACTGCCTGGATGGCCTGGTTTACGATCACCGAGGGCTCCGCCGTCTGTAGCTTCAGCTGGATCTTACCCGTCTCCACCTGGGACATGTTCAGGAGCTCGCCCGTGATCTTCAGCAGCCTGTCGGCATCGTCGGTAATGCTGCGTATCAGCTCCTGCTGCTCATTGTTCATATCCCCTACTCTTTTGTCAGTCAGCAGGCGGGCGCTCATCTTGATGGACGAGATAGGCGTTTTCAGCTCATGGGAGACGGTGGCTATAAAGTTCGTCTTTGCCTCGTTGAGCTCATGGAAAGGAGTGATGTTACGCAATACGATCACCTGTCCGATGACGGCTTCGTTGGTGGTGACATCCAGCACATCCTTATTGAAATAGCTTTCCTTATTGTCGGCATAGATCTTCAGCTCCGTCCTTTTGGGTTCGTCCTGCAGCAATGTCCGCATCAGGTCATTGGTCAGCGCGACGTCGGGAGCATACCTCCCGTTGATATCGGCTTCTTTCAGCCCCAGCAGCCTCTCCGCAACGGCATTGAGAAAAAGAATATTCCTTTTTTCATCCAGACCGATGATGCCGTCCCGCATCTGGTTGATGATGGTCTCGATCCGGCTTTTTTCAAATTTTATCTTGGCCAGGTTGCTGCTCTCATATTCATCCAGCTTGCCCGCCATTATATTAAAGGCATTGGCCAGGTCCCCGAACTCATCATCCTGTTTGAGGTAGATACGCTTCTTATAATTTTTCCCCGCTATTTCCTGTATACCTTCCGAAAGACTACGGATAGGGCCGGAAATGATGCCGGGCAGATTGAATATAAACGTGAACGCCACCAGGGTAAGGATGGTAAAGACGATGGCCAGCGTATTTTTCGCGTTGTCCGCCGTATGTTGCGCCGCAGCGCTTTTGCGCTGGATGGCCATTTCATTCACTTCCTGTATCTGGTAGATAGATCGCCGTATGTCCGGATAATTGCTGGTGTCGGAGGAATTGGCCAGCATTTCTTTATAGCTCTTCTCCAGCTCATCGGTGACCTCCTTCTCCCCTACTTCCGTGATATTGGCCTGCTGTTTCAGCAGGTTGTCCCTGAATACGCCGGCGGCGTCCTTCTTTGTATGGATATTTTCCAGGGAAGCCAGCATCCTGTTGCAATAGATCAGGGACTCGTAATTGTTCTGCAGCACCTGCCTCCCTTCGTTGCTCAGGCGATTGATATAAAAAAGCCCCAGCACGCCAAACAAAAGAATGACGATAAAAAGGAATAGCAACCCCAATGACAATTTGGTCTTTAATCGAACGCTCATATCAGGAAAGTATTACCACATCGATGTCCGATGCGGCCAGCTTGTTTAAAAGTTGATTGAATACGGCCGTGCTGAGGATCACATTGTACAGGCTGAGATGCGGTTTGCCTATACAAATGGTAGTGATGCCATGCTGCTCCGCTGTTTCCATGATACCCTTGGCTATATTGCTTTGCTTTACTT
>DASZWE010000068.1:0-6136 GCA_035546735.1 Puia sp. | reverse complement strand
ATGGGTTTAACTGGGAGACCCTGGCGCCTAACACGCCCATTAACGGGTATTCGGATGTGTATATGAATATCTATGATCCCAGCGGGACCCTGGTGCAGACCGTCAATCTGCCTACTTCAGGCGCCGGATTTATCAGCACCTGGGCGTCTGCTATCATCGGACCCCGGCAGGGTACTTCGTTTGGTACGGGGTATGCTCCGCTGAAGTTCAAGCCGTCCATGAATGGCGATTATTATGTCTCTTTTTACCGCAGCTCCACGGGAGGCGTTACGCATGATATTGCCGAGTCCATGCTGGCAAAGTATTTTGACCTTACGGTAGGTACCGTCGCCGCAGGTGTGGCAAAGCGTTATACCGGTCGCGTGCATTGTAATGAATGGGCTTTTTCCGTCTATGATCCTTCGAACAATGATGTTCAGAATCCGCTGAGCTCTTCGAATGCGCAGTTCTATACGTATACGCCCGACTCGGTGGTGGCGAAGGTCTATTTTCCTTCTTCCGGCTTCGAGCCTCTGTCGTTTATCATCGCCTTTAACAGCTTTGGTGTGATCGACAGCGGCAACTGGGTGAATGACCGCCGGTCTGTTGTGCTGCCTACGCTGGATACGCTGCACCTCAGAGGGGGATACCCGGTGTTCCTGAATATACCGGATACCACCTTATATCATATTTCTGCATTACCTATTGCGCCGCAGCTGGTAAATCCCACGATATCCGGTTGTGCGCCCGGGCCATTCAACATCCGATTCAACGCACCGCAGCCCGGGGACTATTATATGCTGCTGGATCTGAACGGGACCACCGGGTATCAGGCGAATTCGGCTGACCGGTGGATCGAGCTGGTGGGACAGACGGCCGGCATCATTACCTATGTCTGGGATGGCAAGGATGGGCTGGGTGTTTCAGTGCCGTCCAATACTTCTTTTCCCATCACTTTTACGTTCCGAAAAGGCCGTATCAATATACCGTTGTATGATGATGAGCTGAACCTGAATGGATTCAGCGTGGACGGCGTGTATCCGCAAAATGTGCTCAACAGGACCCTGTACTGGTGTGACACCCTGCTGTACAATGTGACCGGCGGTGTGCTGTCCAACAACTATAATACTACGGGTACGGGTATCGACAATTCCATCGTGGGACAGATGTCGCCGGGGCATGCCTGGAGCGGCAACGGTAACCCCACCATGGTCAAGCCTGCTCCCAATGTGAGTAATAACAATACCAATAGTATCCAGACCGATGACTATGGGAATGCGCGTCTGATCAACACCTGGGCATGGGGCGTCGAGCTGTCCACCACGCAAACGCTGACCCTGACCTGTATCACCGTGTCCGGTACGGTATGGGATGATGCGGACAACAGCGCCAACGGGACCTTTACGAATATCAAGACCAACAGCGAGACGGGTACCAATGCGGGCAATGGTATTTATGCCAGCCTGATCGATCCTGTCACTTCAAAGGTCCTTGGCTCTACTCCTGTTGCCGCCAATGGAACGTATACCTTTACCAATGTTCCGGCCAATGCAACGGGTATGTCGGTGGTGATCTCTACTACTGCCGGGGTTGTAGGCGGGAATGCGCCGACGGGTAATATCCCCGCCAACTGGATCAATACTTCTCCGTTGACTCAAACTTTCAATACGGGTACCACCGATATGACGGGCCTCGACTTTGGCATCGAGCAGCTGCCTAATTCCGTGGATCAGAACTATACCATCGCCGTGCCTGTATTGAACACGGTGATGCCGCTGAATGGTACAGGCGCTATCGCCAGTCCCGGACCGCTGAAGGGTTCCGACCCTGAGGATGGTACGCTTGGCAGCGGCAAGACCGTGGTGATCACACAGGTGCCTTCGAACGAGCAGCTGTATTATAATGGCGTGCTGGTCACAAACAATACGACCATTCCCAATTATGATCCCAGCAAGCTGGCCATCAAGTTTACTTCCATCACTGTCACCAACACGTTCTTCTACTACGCGTTTGTGGATGCTGCCGGCAAGCAGGACCCTTCACCCGCGAGGTATTATATCGACATGTCGGTGGTGCTGTCCACGACGCTGGTTTCTTTCACCGCGCGGGCGGGGGATGATGGGAATGTGCTCAATTTTACCGACCTCCATGAGACAAGTGGCGTATACTTCAATATTCAACGTTCTTCTGATGGCGTCGGATTCGAGACCATCGGACGTGTGGACGGCAGCAATCCCGGCGGCGCCGGCAGCTATACCTATGTAGACCATCAGCCCGGTGCGGGTGTGAATTACTACCGGGTACAGCTGGCCGATCTTTCCGGCTCGGCCTGGTATAGCAATATCGTTACGGTCGGCGCCTCTGCGGCCAGCCCGATGCTGGAAGTAGCGCCGAACCCGTTCAGGGACGCTATCAACGTCAGGCTGACGCTGAGCGGGCAGGAAAAGGTATCTATCCGGCTGCTGGACAGCAAGGGCGCCGTGCTGCGCCAGGTGGAATATGCTGGCGTCAAGGGACAGAATACCCTGCCATTGGGCGGCCTGTCATCGCTGCCAGTATCTGTTTATTTCGTACAAATCGTATTATCAGATCATGCATTCGTGAGAAAGGTGTTCAATAGGTAATAAGTGATCAAGAGTACTCAGGCTGACCTGTGTACAGGCCTGTATTTTTTGAATCATTAACCTCAATCCGGATCTTATGAAAACCCCATCGGTAATTTTTCTCCTGCTATGGCAGGCGGGGACCTTATTTGCGCAGACCAGTCCTTCGGTGTCGAGTACGGTATTGGCCAACATCATCAAGGGGAACTACACTCCTACGACGTACCAGGCTTCTACTGTCATCACCGACCCTGGTGTGATCTCACAAGGTCTGCTGAACGAGATATCGGCCGACAGTCTGAAAGCCACGCTTTTTAAGCTGAGGAACTTTCAGAACAGGAATATGTTCTCCGATACTGTCTCGGGTACGCGTGGCATCGGGGCCTCGCGCCGCTGGGTCCTGAGCAAGTTCCAGCAATACAGCGCCGCCCATGAAAACCGTCTCCAAACGGGCTATCTGTGGTTCAATTACACTCCTTCTTCCAACGGCGCCGTCGGATGTCCCAACAGCGTCAGTCTTATCACCAAGCATGCCGACATTATTGCCGTGCTGCCGGGAAGTCAGACTGCCGACAATTCCTTGGTCATCGTGGAAGGGCATGTCGACAGCCGTAACGATAGTCTCTGCAGTCTTACCACCAATGCATTCGGCGTCGGCGACAACGCCACGGGCGCCGCGCTGGTGATGGAGCTGGCCCGGGTGATGAGCAAGTATACGTTTAGGAATACCATTATATTCGTTGTCACTACGGGAGAGGAGCAGGGGCTGATAGGGGCCAAGGCGATGGCGAATTATATTAAGGGACTCAGTCCTGCTGTCCCTATCAAGGCTGTCAACAACAACGACGTGTCCGGGGGCATCTTCTGCGGACATACGGCATCGGCGCCGGGTTGCCCCGGATATGGCCAGATCGACAGCACCGACCTGCGGATATTTTCGAAGGGTGGTTTCAATGCGCCTTGTAAGCAATGGGCCCGTTATGTCAAGCTGGAATACCAGGAGCAGCTGCTTAACCTGGTAAGCGTTCCTGTTAATATACAGATCATGTCGCCGGAGGATAGGACGGGACGGGGTGGGGATCACCAGGCCTTCACCGCGCTGGGGTATACGGGGATACGATTTACGCAGGCCTATGAGGATGGGGATGCCAGCAATGGTCCGGGATATAAGGACAGGCAGCATAATATCCGCGACAGCCTGGGGCGGGACACGGATGGCGATGGGGTGGAGGACAGCTTATATGTGGATGTGGATTACCTGGCGAGGAATACGCTGGTCAACGGCAATTCAATGGCCATGGTAGCGCTTGGTCCGGACACCATCACCGTGAAGCCTGCCATCATGACCTCCAACAGGTTCAGGGTACAGTTCACACCAGCGGGTGCGCCTGCCTATCGCGTCGCGGTTCGCAGCACTACCAATGACTGGGACACGGTCTATACCATTACGGGCAAGAATGTGGATACCATCACGGTACCTTATGGGAGCAATACAACCTTTTACCTCAGCGCCGCGGCCGTGGATGCCAATGGTACGGAGAGTCAGTTCTCGACGGAGTATCAGCTGTCCACACAGATGGTGATCCTGTCGCTGCCACCCGACACCGCTCAGCCGGCGCCGCCGCCGCCCACCTATTACGGGATCCAGCTGCTGCCCAATAAGCCCAATCCTTTCGACGAGGCCACGATGATCACTATCGAGTCGGGTACGGATATATTTGTGGACAGGACATGGCTTAATATCAGCAGCATCGATGGGCGGATGGTGCAGAAGATACGGGTGCCGCTGAAGAAGGGGATCAATGAGGTGCTGTTCGACCATGGATACCTGATGCCGCCGGGCGTTTATGTCTGTTCGTTGATCATCGATGGGTTGCCGGTGCAAAGTACCAAGATGGTGTTCAGGCCGATGTGACGGACCCGGGACCGGGGAAGAAATTTTGCTGACGGTCGCCCGATACAGGCGCTCATTAGCTGGCAGGCTTGCGGGAGACCGTGGGCCTGCTTTTTTTGTTTTGTGGTTGGGAAGCTTAACCCTGGCTGACCGGGTGGCGCCGAGCCAGGGCACGGTGCTCAATATGGCCAATACTTAATCTTCCCGTTGGTAATTGAGACTACATTGCCCGCCGTATCCTTTGCCGTCCCACTGAATGAAGCTATCTGCGGGCTGGCTGCATTGAACTGGATGGTAATGCCATTGAAGGCGGACTCATAATAACGGCGGCCTGTCTGCACCAGGTAAAGGATCATCCCGCCCACGTAGGCGGATGTATCAATACCAAAAGGGCCTGGCGCGGATGCAAAATTCAGCTGGATGGCGGTGTCGCCGGTGGCCAGGCCGACCCGTCCGTCATATGTGCCCTGAAGCACTGAGCCGCCGGTGGTGGGGATTGGAAAGAATGCAAAGGATCCCACGCCCCGGTACGTATGGTCATCGATCATGACCTGGAAGCCATTATTTGGAAGTGCGGCCGTTGAGGAATCCTGTACCATGACGGAAAATTGACAGATGGTGGAATCGAAACGAACGGGGAACGTAATAATGCCGTCATTGGTAAAGGCGCCTGCAGGCTGCAATTTTACAATATTCAGACCTGTGTCCGTGAAGCTGCCTGAAGCGGAAAAGCTCACTCCGTCCACCTTGTCCGTGGCGATCTTATAAGATCCCGCCCGTGTGACGACTACGTGGAGCTCGGCATAATTCGAGTCAGGATCCAATGTTGATCCGTTGAACCACTGGCCGTGGACAAGGATGGGAATACATTCCCCGGCGTCATTGTACAACGTCCCTTTGGCTGTGTCAGATTGATGGTTGTCTTTTTTGCAGGCTGCGAGGATGAGCAGGCCTGCGAAAACACACGATAAGGCGATGGCAACGCGGCGGTGAGCGGGCATACTTTTCATGATGTTGTGGCTTAAATGGTTTGGCGGCTCTTGTAAGACAACTGAAGATTAACGGAGGTATTGAGAATAAGTAGGGATGATGGTGCAATTTTTATGCCGGTCGGAGTTCAACTTGGGAGAGGGACCTGAGCGGAGCTTGTTTTCCTGATTGGACGTTTTTCGACCCACTTCCCGGCGGGTTTAAAGATGGTCGCTGAATTGAGTGCTTGCCATTTTTACCAAAAAAAGTTGAAAAATAAATGTAACTTGCAGGTAATGTATACGTTAGAGACCATATTGGAAAGACTCCGGGCCTACAAGCCCGAGCTCCAGCGGAAGTTTCCCATCTCCCGCTTGGGTTCGTTTGGCTCTTACGCCCGTGGCGAAGCTACGGAGAGCAGTGATATTGATGTAGCCGTCGAATTGAATGGTCCAATGGGGCTTAATTTCGTGGCAATGGCAAATGAGATTGAAGAGCTCTTCGGAACAAAGGTGGATGTCGTTCCAAAACGTTCGATCAAACCAATTTATCTCGCTTCAGTCGAAAAAGACATTTTGTATGTCTAAACGCACTCCATCGATTGTTGTAGGTGATATTCTGCGCTGTATCGAGCACATTGAAACTTACACCGTAAAACTTTCATTCGATGAGTTCTCCAATAATTTCATGG
>DASZWE010000067.1:0-5662 GCA_035546735.1 Puia sp. | reverse complement strand
AATTCTTCATGGCCATCGTTGGATGATTCAGGCATGAGCAGTATGGGTTTTATATAGTAACAGGAAAAACGGGATTTTACACCCAGGGAGCCGAAATTTTTTTTTCGGGTCAGGTCATTGGCCCCGAATCCATTTTTTGAATTTGGAAAGGATGGAAGCTACGTATTGCTGTGATATTCCATGCTTTTCAGCGATGTCCCTATTCTTCATGCCTTCCCATTTATCATTTATGACTTTTTGAACGACTTCCGGCTCCTCTTTGATCTTTTTCAAGAGTCGTTCATACAACTCCTTATCTTCCAAATTCATGTCTTGATAACTAGCGTGTATCACGGGCATTTCCTCGTGAGGAATTTCCATGTTGTGCCTGGGTGAATTCAAAAGATTGATAGACATATTGTGAGCAGTGACCATCAGAAAATTCTTCAAATTGGTTACTGTCTCGAACTCCCTGGTGGAATGCCAGGCAGCGGTAAAGCAGTCGTCGGGGATATTTTCTGATTCGGGGCTACCTTTCAGCATGTTATAGACGTATACTTCAAGGAGCCGATAGAATTTTTTGTGGAAATGATTCAGACCGGCAAGGTTTCGCCGGTTGAATAATTGGAGGTAGTACAAATCGGCGTCACCGGCTGGGAGGTCGCCAAGCATTAGAGAAGACATAATTGTTGGATTAGATGGACAGTTTATACCTAACACCCTCGAACTGAATTGGTAGGGTTCAATTGAGACCAGATAAATTCGGAGAATTAATTCATATCCGCAGGAGCGTCGGAGGATGACGCGTGCTGGAGGGCGGCGAGAAGTAAAATATATTTGCTCCTCTGGTCCAGGAAGGTCTTTGAAGGATAGTCCGGGCGCACAGTTATCAGGTTTAGGGTAGCAAAGGTATATGCATTTTTAAGAAACTAACAACTGTATGTTTTGCTAAAACCTTTTTTCTCGTAAATTTTTTTTGGCGGTGTTCCGTTAGAGTCCCAACACCGCCTTGAGCTTTACATAGCCCGACTTGCTCACGGGGACGGATGCGCCGGATAGGAGGATGCAGAGGTGACTGTCCTTTTCATACGGATCGATACGGGTGACCTGCTGCACGTTGAGGATATAGCTCCGGTGGGTCCTCACGAACTGAGACGGGTCAAGGATCTGTTCGAAATAATTCATGGTCTTGTTCTTTAAGAAGGCTCCGTTTTGCGTATGTACCTTAACGTAATCATCCGACGCTTCCAGGTAGTGGATGTCTTCCACGGGGATGATCTTGATCTTTCCACCCGTCTTGACGACGACACGTTGTTGCTGAGAGGGTGAATGGGAGGCCGTATCCAGCAGTTCACGGGTCTTATTACCGGAGGCAACCGTGGTGCCTTCCCCGGATGTATCGACCGGCGCGGGGGGCAAGCCCACCCCGGAGGAAGAGGCGGCGGCCTGTGCGGCGGCATGCTGGTCCAGCCATTTGCGAACGGCCTTATCGAAGCGCTGTTTATTGAACGGCTTCAGCAGATAGTCGACGGCATGATTTTCGAACGCCCGGATAGCGTATTCGTCAAATGCGGTGGTAAAGATAACGGCCGGCGGCTCTTCTATCAGCTCGAGCATCTCGAACCCATTGATCTTGGGCATCTGTATATCCAAAAAAATGAGATCGGGGTGATGTTGCTGGATGGCCTTGATACCTTCGAAACCGTCGCCACATTCCTGTACGATGGTGATCTCCGGATGGGATTGAAGGTATTCCTGCACGATCATTCTTGCCAGCGGTTCGTCGTCTATTATTATCGCTTTTATCATATGTTGGTGTTGTGTGTTGTTTGAGGGATCTTTACGATGGTGGTGAACAGGTGGCCTTCTACCCGGGTCTCGAAGAGGTCCCCCCGGGCATACAGCAGGTACAGACGCCTTTGAATGGAGCTGAGCCCAAAGCCCGTACCCTGTTTGGGGCGGGAGGTCTCGGGGTCAAAGGGATTCTGCACCGAAATTACTACATAATCGGGAGCTCCCGGAGGCCTACCGACATTAGCGTATTCCGCACGGGCTTCGATCCTGATAGTGACCGAGTCGGTGGTATCGTATAATCCGAATTTTATAGCGTTCTCTACAATAGGCTGTAAGAGCATGGGTGGCAGCTTCAAGTTCAGGCTGGCTTCGTCATGATGGATGTCGGTGCTGAGGCGGTGGCCGAACCTTACTTTTTCTATCTCCAGGTAAAGCTGCAGGTATTGCAGCTCCTCGGCGAGCAGGACGGACTGCTGCTCTTCCTTTCTCACATTGCCCCGGAGGAAGTCTGACAGCTGCTGGATCATCTTCCGGGCCTGCTCGGGATGGCTGGTTATAAGCGCGCTGATGGAATTGAGGCTATTGAACAGGAAGTGAGGGGCCAGCTGCTGGCGTAGCTTGAAGAGTTCTGCCTCTTTCGCCAGCCGTTCCGCGTCGCTGCGGCGTTGCAGTTGCTGCTGCTCTTCCTCCGAAGAATACCATAATACGCTGAGGATGGTCATACAGCCTACCTGCAGGAAAATGATGTCAAAACGTACGGCCCAGGACCGGGAAAAGAAGCTGGCATAATTGGGATCGCCATGGAGGCCGTCGAGCAGCGGCACCAGGATCCCTTTACAGGCTATCGTTATGAGGATGGAGAGTCCCAGGCTAAGAAAGAGTATATACCAGTAACGTTCCTTTTTCGGAAGATAGTACTGCAGATTGTTACTGATAAATCCACAGGAGAGGGCCACCAGGGTATTGGCTACTATGCTATCGGAGAGGGCAATGCCCAGGCTGAGTCCAAACCCCATGAGGAGGATGGTCTGCAGGAAGGCCCAAATGAGCCACCAGCTGATGAAGATGAGGAGGAACTTTCCGATGGATAGCGGTGATCTTGCCAAGGAAACTTTTTTATACTTTTACGAGGAGGTCGGACCTGAAGGTCCGGGCCTTTACACGGACGCTGTTTTATTGCCCTTCGGGCGTAGCGCCTGTGGCGCTACTAGAGCAGCTCTAGTAGTTTATGTGTGGCGCTACCCTGTATATGCGCGGCCTTCCTGTTCGTGAATTCGATGTACCTGTCGGGGTCGTCCGTCTCCTGTATGCGGGAGTACACTTCCGCCCCATCCAGTAATCCACTGAGCTTGTACAGTTCGGCCACGTTGATGAACTTCCACTGCACCAGCTTATGCTCATGGTTGTAGAACCCATCCTGCTCCCTTTCGCCAATGGTCACTGCCTTGCGGAACGCCTCTTCTTCATCGACGGCGTTGATAAGCCGGAGCTGCTCGTCAAATTGAGGGGTATGGTCTCCATCCCCACAGATGATCCTGTAAATGATCTTTGAGAGATACCAGTTCATAGCGAGAATTGCTTTTGGATTTAATAATTCCTGAGCTCTATGCCTCCGAAAAAGGAGGTACCGTCCAGGATCAATACTTTATCGGGATTGGTGACAGCCGGCTGCTGTCTTTTGTCTTCAAAGCCGGCGAACATGGCCGTCACTTCGGAGCGGACTTCCCAATGGGGGGGTACGATGATCTTGGTGCCGCCCATTACCTGTGTGACGTCGAGGTGGATGACACCTGTGAAATCGGCTTGTGTGAGGTCCAGCTCGGTGCCACCCATGATGCTGGTGACATCTCCGCCTTTGAAGTTCTTTGATACTATTTTTTTATGTACACCGCCAAATATGGCTGTCGAGTCTATGTAATCTTCCGATGAATAGCCTTCGCGGGAGGAGGCAAAGGTTTGCGTAAATCTGTCCCCGCATCTTTCTCTCCAGCGACGTCCATAATCTTCCCGCCATTCATGTTTCCAGCGGTGACGCCGGCGGGGGAGCATAATGAGCAGCCCTACGAATATGAGCACACAAGGCCAGAGGAAGCGATGGAGGGGTATCCTGGGGTAATTGTCCTGTATCATAAAGAAGCTCCCAACGAGGATGAGGATCAGCCAGGCGCCGCCCCGGAAACCATGCCGGATGCCCAGGAAAAGACCGATCGCAATCAGGAGCATGTGCCAGTTGAATAGCCAGTCCGGCAGGGGGAAACCCATCTGATCCAGCAGGAGCAACCCTCCTATGAGCAGGACAAACAAACCTGCCCCTACCCGTCCCGCCGTCCTGCCATGATATTTTTCCTTTTCGTCCGCCATTGTATGTTTTTTCCTCAAAACTAGGGGCTTAGGGCAGCAGTTGCAAGGGGCAATAGGTGGTATTCGGCCAATGGGCGGTGAAAGGATGTATTTTGTCGGTGGAAAACCCGGGACAGAGGGGGCCTGACAACGAAAACCCGCCGGGGTCACGGCGGGTAATGCATTCACTGTATTAGGGTCTTTTCATGAGAGTTACAGTGGTTCAAGAGGTACTGGATCGATGCACAGGCCAGGATAGGGCTCGGGTACGGACATTGGATAGTTCATGGGTACGAAATGGACATTGGACATTTAGGGTACGGTTTGTTCGGATATTGGACACTCTCATAGGGCATAATACGGATATCGGATGTTTTCATAGGTTTGGACTCATTGACGGTTTGAAGGCATTGGATTAAAAAAGGGCCAGGTCAGTAAAGGGTCTGGTTTTCAGGGTTTGGATCTTTTGGTCTTTGGTTTTCAGGGTTGGATCCTTTGGGTTTTGGTTTTTAGGGTCTTTGGGTTTAGGGTTTTGGTTTTTTGATTTTCGGTTTCTGGTTTTTCGATTTTCGGATCTTGGATCCTGGTTTTTCGGATTCTGGATTTTGATATTTGGATCAGCAACGGGTCATTCGCGATGACAGAACAAAGATGCGACGCTGCCGGGCGTTTCCCAAGTATTTGGGACAGGTATTGAGAATGTTGATCGGTAAACTTACCGGAGGTTAGGAACAAACACCTAGCGTTGGGTACTAGCCGAAGTAAGGGCTCGTAGATTTACGATATGCATTTAAAGAGTTGCTATGAAAGCCGTTTTATGGCAGGAAGCAAGTAATTGACGCGGATCAATTTTATTTTCTTCCGTCCGTGTATCTACCCTAGAAGGGAGGCTGCGGCCGGGTCTAATAATACTTCACAATCGGGATGGAGCTGTATGACGGATGCGGGTATATCTGTTGTTACGGGGCCCCGGATGGCTTTTTGGATTATTTCCGCCTTGTGTGCGCCTTTGGCTATTAAAATTATTCTTCGGGTATGCATGATATTACGTATCCCTCTTGTCAGGCCACCCAGGATGGTATCGGCGGGCACCTGTGTCTCCTTTCGAACTCTGGTTTCAAAGTCGGGGTCCATGGGTGACACCCATGTCTCGCTTTCAAAAGGCGTTCCGGGCTGGTTGATACCGATGTGGCCGTTCATACCTATGCCAAGCATCTGAAGATCGGCCCCGCCACGTTCAGCCAGGCGCCGCTCGAACTCGCGGGCTTCGGCCTGGAAGTCACCGGACAGGGTGGGAGGCATGATAAAATTTTCTTCCGGAATACCCAGTGGCCCCGCCAGCTGGGTCTTGATCATCGTGTAGCAGCTGCCGGCGTACGCCCTCGGCAGATTGGTAAGCTCATCCACATTGAAGAGGGTCACCTGTGATACGTCGAACGGATATGTACGATGGATCTCCGACACGATGCGGTGCATTTCTTTTGTCGTCTCACCGGTGGACAGCCCGATGACGGAACGGGGGTTTGCGAGCATCTGACCGATGATCCGC
>DASZWE010000066.1:0-2954 GCA_035546735.1 Puia sp. | reverse complement strand
AAATAAATTAGTATATCAAAAAAATATTTTTTCGCCTGGTGGGGGCGGTGCAACTAAATACAGACCACAGGTCTGTTGTCCGAAGGACCATCATTAACCAGTTGCGCCGAGGGGCTATATTTCCTTACCAGACCCGAAGGCGCAACTAAAAACAGACCACAGGTCTGTTGTCCGAAGGACCATCATTAACCAATTGCGCCGAGGGGCTATATTTCCTAACCAGACCCGAAGGCGCAACTAAAAACAGATTCACATGGAACTCGAACAATTCTTTGGGATGTCCTATAAAGGCAGCAAGCGCTTCACGCAGCATGAGATCCCAACCGCCAATGCCACCGGTTTTGGCGCGGCAGCAGACGACTATATGGAAAGAGGCATCGACCTGAACGAGCAGCTGGTGCGCAACAAGCCCGCCACCTTCTTTATGCGTGTCAGCGGAGACGCCATGACAGGAGCAGGTATCTTCCATGGCGACGTGGTCATCGTAGACAGAAGCATCAAAGCCACCAGCGGCAAGGTCATTATCGCCACGCTCAACGGAGAGATGCTGATCCGGCGTTTTGAAAAAACGTTCAATAAGATCCGGCTGGTGCCGGAAACCCCCAAACTGTCCGCCATCGATGTCGATCTCTCCGGCTCCGAATTTTCCATCTGGGGTGTAGTCACCTATGTGATCCACTCATTGTAGTAGTGACCTAAATAAGTAGTATGAACGCCATCGTCGACTGCAATAGCTTTTACTGCTCCTGCGAGCGCGCCTTCCGGCCCGACCTGTGGAACAAGCCCGTCGTGGTCCTCAGCAACAACGACGGCTGTATCGTCTCCCGGAGCGATGAAGCAAAGCGCTTCGGCGTGGGAATGGCCATTCCTTATTTTCAGGCCCGGCCCCTCATCGACAAGCACGGGATCTCCGTATTCTCTTCCAATTACCATCTGTACGGGGATATGAGCTGGCGGGTGATGGAGACCTTGCGGACATTGATGGGCGAGGCCTCCAAAGTAGAAGTGTACTCCGTGGATGAAGCTTTTATGAACCTCGATCATGTTCCCCTTCATGAGCTGGAAGATTATTCCCGCCATATCAAACAGACAGTGGAACAATGGACAGGCATCTCTGTCTCCATCGGCGTAGCGCCCACCAAGACCCTGGCCAAGCTGGCCAACCGCCAGGCCAAAATGAACAAACAGCAGTCAGGCTGTATAAAAGTGCTGGCCACGGAGGACGAGCTTCGGACGGCGCTGCAGCAGACACGGGTGGACGATCTCTGGGGCGTAGGAAGGGCCTATGCCGTCAAACTGATCAACTGGGGCATCACCAGCGCCTGGGAGCTATCCAATATGCCGGAAGACTGGGCGCATACCAATATGGGAGGCATCGTCGGCGTACGGCTGATACGCGAGCTGCGGGGATTGCCCGGCATCGGAATGGAAGAAGAGCTCGTAGATAAAAAAATGATCGCCACTACCCGGATGTTCGGACGTCCCGTCACCGACCTTCATGAGGTGAGAGAGGCGGTAGCCACCTACATATCCAGGGCCGCGGAAAAGCTGCGTAGACAACACAGCGCCGCAGGAGCCGTCAGCGTCTTCATCGTATCCAAAGA
This sequence comes from Puia sp., assembly GCA_035546735.1. Lineage (GTDB taxonomy): Bacteria > Bacteroidota > Bacteroidia > Chitinophagales > Chitinophagaceae > Puia. The sequence goes on along the minus strand of DASZWE010000066.1, from coordinate 1,350 downwards.
ACAGGACCATCTCTCGGACTTCCGGCGGGGAGCCACCATCAGCAACTACACCACGCTGCCCAGGGCCACCTCCCTTACCCATGAGCTGATCAAGGCGGCAGTAGAACTGGTAGACGGACTCTTCGAACAGGGTAAGGAATATAAAAAGGCTGGCGTCATGCTCAGCAGCCTGGTGCCCGACGCCTCTATACAGGGCAACCTCTTCTCACCTCACGCGGCGGGCGAGCATCGCAGCCTCATGCACGCCATCGATAATATCAATTTCAGCATGCGGGACGACAGTGTCAAATTCGGATCCTCCGGGATGAACAAACACTGGAAAATGCGCCAGGAACTCCGATCCCCCCGGTTCAGCACCCGGTGGGAGGACCTGCGGGAAGTAAAATAGCCGCCGCACCCGAATGATAATCATGCCTTTGTAATTATTGACCTATATTTCTTACCTTTTTTCTGCAAAATTTAAAATATCCGCTCCCCTCAGCCGTCTACCTAAGAAATGGACGAGCTATTGACGATATCACCAGGCATGAACCAATCATCGAGGAAAAATATCACGTCTGTCATCGGTCAGTTCGGCAAGCGATTGTTGAGCTTCATCCGCCAGCGCGTATCCGACCCGGCAGATGCAGAAGACATATTGCAGGACGTCTGGTATCAATTCTCGACGACAGTGGATACCGAACCCATCGAACAGGTCGGCAGCTGGCTGTTCAAAGTAGCCCGTAATAAGATCATCGACCGCTACCGTAAAAAAAAGCCGGACTCGCTGGAAAGCTTGTTGCAACCCGACGAAGAGGATGAAGGACCCAATTTTTCCGAAATACTCTTTGACAAAAGCAACAACCCTGAAACAGCCTATCTAAGCAGCCTCTTTTGGAAGACCCTCGAAGAAGCGCTGCAGGAGCTGCCGGAAGATCAGCGGAATGTATTCGTCTGGAACGAGCTGGGTGACGTCTCCTTCAAAGAGATCGCCGCCCATACAGGAGAAAATGTCAACACCCTCATCTCGCGCAAACGATATGCCGTACTATTTCTGCGGGAGAGGCTGATGACCTTGTACAACGAGATAATAAATCATTAAAATAAAAAGATCATGAAACGTTTTTGGATGAAAAGGGTTGCAGGCTTTATCGTACTGGCCCTGCTGGGAATAACGGTTTTTTCAGGCATCGTAATGTTGTTGTGGAATGCATTGATGCCGGCTATTTTTCACCTGCCTGCCATCACCTGGCTCCAGGCCCTGGGATTGCTGGTCCTCTGCAAGATACTGTTCGGCGGATTTCGCGGCGGCGGCCCCAAACAACACTGGAAGAATAAAATGAAACAACACTGGATGAAGATGAGCCCGGA
>DASZWE010000065.1:0-4672 GCA_035546735.1 Puia sp. | reverse complement strand
CTGGCGGAATTGTTGGCTGTAAAATCTTTTGCCGCCCTGGCCGTATTCTTCTCCGATCCATTGGGGTCCAGCGTCAGGGTATAAAAAAGATCCTTCAGGGCGCGCTCTTCCGGGCTCATGTCCTTCCAGAAGGGGCCGTTCTGCAGTGTTTTGCAATACAGCTCCAGGCTTTCCCGGGGCATCTGCTCCAGCATATTCTGGAGCTCGTAATATTCCTTGGAGATATTTTCCTTCTGTGTGACGCCTATCGCGCCAAACCGGTGAAGCTCTTTATCCGCGCGATAAAGCCCTGAGAAGATATTGCTCACCATAAAATCGTACCATTCATCCTTATTGCCCTTGTCCTTTTCCATCAGTACCCGGTAGAGACAGGACGTCATGGATTTGTTTTGGTACATGCTCCAGAGCAGCATCTTTGTGGTCTTGTTCTTTATGCCGGCGGGAATAGGGGTTGGGTGAATGCCGGCAGTCGTGTACTTACGTGTCCTTTCGTATCTTTCTTCGCAGTCGGGGTGTGTTCTTAGCGAGTCGTCGATGGAAGAAGTATCCTTGAAATTGTAATTGCGGGTAGAAAGCCCTCTCATGCGTCGCCGGGTCCAGCTGTCCTGGAAGGGAAGCTGGTAGGTGATGAAATAATCTCCTACCGGCTGCTTCAACGGCTGTCTGTAGAAGACGTCAGAGCTGTCCAGGCGAAGGAAGAAACCCGCGTCAAATGCGATGTCAGCCTTTTTCAGCAGTATGATGGCCAGGCTGTCGGCCTCGCTCTCATGGTAGCGCTGATGTCTGCTCCTGGAAAAGGAATAGTTCTCCAGCACTTTCTGCAAACGGGTGAACCGCTCGTATTTGGAATCCAGCACGGCATTCAATGACTTTTTATATTCTTCGGAGGTCAGCATCTCGGCCCTTTGCCTGAAGGCAGTCTCCGCATGCCCGAGAATGTTATGCGAGAGCTCATGCGCAATGGCCAGGGCCAGCTCCTCCCTCGATTCGGACCAACTGATAAGCCCCAGGTTCACCGCTATGACATTACCGCCGACGGCATAGGCATTGACGGAAGAGCTCCTGTCCAGCAGGAGAAAGGGCTTTGCGGGTAGCAGCTCTTTGTTGGCCTTCATGATCTGATCGATGATGCCATCGATGTAGGGATAGACATCCTCGTCCTTCACGTAGGCGTCGTCCCGGATGGCCTGTGTGATAAAGTCCGTGCGCTGATCCCATATCTCCCTGTACTGTCTTTGCGTTTCCCTGCTATCATAGACGGAGGGACAGGACCAGGCCTTCTTCAGAGAGTCTTTTTGTTTGGCATAAAATATATGTGAGAGGTCCTGGTAGGCGTACAGCGGTTTGATCTGTGCGTATGATCCTCCTATCGATCCGATGAGACATATGGTAAAAAACATCCTGTACAGCCAGGTCATATATAGGATTTTAGCGATTTTATAACGTAATAATAAAGTTTTTGTGTTAAAGGGCCGCGCGTTTTTTTATCGAGGTGAGCAACACGCCGATCAATACCATTGCCAGCGAGAGGATCTGCATGGGGCCGATCTGCTCTTTTGCAATGATGCAGCCGATGATCACTGCCACGATGGGGTTGACATAAGCATGCGTGCTGACGATGGCCGGCGGCTTGATCTTCACCAGCCAGGTGAAAGCAATGAAGGCTACCAGCGAGCCCATTACCACGAGGAAGGTCAGGGCGCCCCAGGATTGGGAAGGTATATCCGAAGGAGTAAAGGAATGCCATTCGCCCAGGGACAATGCGATAACGGTGCAGGCAAGGGCGGCTGCCATATGTTGTACGGCCGCCTGGACAACGGGAGAGCCTTCTTCCGCCTGGTGACGCCGGGCATACAGTGTCCCGGAGACCCAGAATACGGAGCTGAGGAGCACGAGTGCGGTACCTTTTATCAGTTCCAGCGCCCCGCCGGCGGTTGCTGCCGTGGAAGTGGTGTAGCGGGAGAAGAGAAAGATACCCGTGAACCCCAGGAGCAGTCCTGTAAGCATCCATTTGTTGGAAAAGTTCGACCGCCAGCCCTGCCGGTCCAGCAGGAGGAAGAGCAGCGGTTCCGTGGCGATGACCGCGGCGGTATGTCCCGAGCTGATGTACTGCTCGCCGATGACGACAAAGCCGGCGCCACCTCCCAGCATAAGCAGACCGCTGATGGCGAGCACCTTTAATTGACGGAGGGAGGGAAGGGGCAGTCTTTTGATAAGACACCAGACCAGCAGCAGGGTAGAGGCTCCTGCATACCGCAGGCTGGACAGGACAAAGGGCTTCATCCCCTGCAAGCCGAAGACATTGGCCAGATAGGTTGTCCCCCAGATAAAATAGATGGCGGCAAAGGCCAGGATGGTGAGTGTTCTTTTGCTATTCATATTCGTTGATTTTCTTCTCAAAGCTATCGTAACTTTGGACTACCTTTATAGCCCAGAATTATTAACTAAAGTAGTCCAGTATGAATCCTATCATCCGCCTGCTGACCATCGACAAGGACCAGGCTGTACCTATTTATCTGCAGATAGCCAATGGCGTCATCAGCATTATCAAGCAGGGGGTCCTAAAGCCCGGTATGCCCCTGCCCACCAGCCGCGCCCTGGCAACGGCATTGCAGATCCATCGCAAGACGGTATTGGCGGCCTATGACGAGCTGCTGGCGCAGGATTGGGTGGAGTCCTATCAACGGAAGGGACTGTATGTCTCCCAAAATCTGCCCGAGATCAAGCCCCGGCAGATGTCTGCGTCCGGTGCGACGGCGGCCTATCCTGCGCGGGCGGCTTTTGCCGTACACCAGCGAAAATTCGTTTATGAGAGCGCTTATTCACCCGTGCGGGAAAAGCTTGTGTTCAACGATGGCTTCCCCGATACGCGTCTGGCGCCCGTGGAGCTGCTGATCCGGGAATACAGGAGATACGCCAACTACAAGTTCACCTCGCGATTTTTGTCGTACGGCCCCGAGCAGGGGTCTGAGCATCTTCGTGTGGAGCTGGCCAGATTTCTGAACGAGACGAGGGGACTGCAGGCGAGTCCCGCCAATATACTGATCACAAAAGGGGTCCAGATGGCGCTGTATCTTACCAGCCACGTGCTGCTGGAAAAGGGAGACCAGGTCGTCGTCGGGGAACCAGGCTACGTGGGCGCCAGTCATGTGCTGGAGGAGGCGGGAGCCGTGATAAACCTTGTGCCTGTGGATGAGGATGGCATCGATGTGGATGCGGTGGAAGCGCTATGTCGCCGCAAAAAGATACGGCTTCTGTATATCATCCCTCATCATCATAATCCTACTACCGTCACATTGACGCCTGCCAGAAGGATGCAATTGCTGGAGCTGGCGAAGAAACATCAGTTCGCGGTGCTGGAGGATGACTATGACTTCGACTTCCAATATGCTTCGAGTCCTATACTACCTTTATCCAGCATCGATTATTATGGGAATGTCATTTATGTGGGGTCGTTCTGTAAGACGATCGCACCGGCCATCCGGATCGGCTTTATGGTGGCGCCGGAGAATGTGATCCGGGAGGCTACCCGTCTCCGCCGGCTGGTGGACAGACAGGGTGAGCAGCTGCTGGAAGAGGCCATTGCCAACCTGCTGCAAAATGGAGATATCAGCCGACATCTGAAGAAGGCGAACAAGATCTATCATGCGCGAAGGGATATGCTCTGCTCGCTGTTGCAGGAGGAACTGGGGCGTCAGCTGCGATTTACTATTCCGGATGGAGGATTTGCCGTGTGGGCGCAGTATACGGGGAAGACCACTTCCAGGACCGTGGCGGAGAATGCGCGGGCGCTGGGTTTGTCGGTCAGCAGCGGGGAGGAATATTATCATGCGCCTCCGGCAAGGCCCAATGCGGTGCGGTTGGGATTTGCTTCGCTGAATGAGCGGGAGATGAAAGAGGCCGTTGCGCTGTTGAAGAGGGCGGTGAAATAGACCGTCGCCGGCCCGCCAGCCCGATAAAGGATTTGTATATTGCGGGCCATATGAAGCAGTTCCTTTTTTTATTGCTCGCCCTGCCAGGCTTCCGGGCCCTTGCCCAACAACCATTGTATAAGGATAGTACGCAACCTGTCGAGCGGCGGGTGGCGGATCTTTTGTCGAGGATGACGCCGGAAGAAAAGTCCTGGCAGATCTTTATGATACCGGGTGATATGGACCATGCCGAACCCGGTCAGTATCGCAATGGACTCTTCGGCTTCCAGGTCAGCGCAGGCGGCCGGGGGGATGCGGGAGGACAGCTTTTAAATTACAATACCAGCGAGAACGCCTTGCGGGTGGCTCATAAGATCAACGGGATACAACGATATTTTGTGGAGCAGACGAGGCTGGGAATACCTATCATCGCCTTTGACGAGGCGCTGCATGGGCTGGTGCGCGAGGGAGCTACGGCTTACCCGCAATCTATCGGGCTGGCGGCGACATGGGATACTACATTGATGGGAAGGGTGGCGTCTTCCATTGCCCGCGAGACGAAAAGACGGGGCATCCGGGACATACTTTCACCCGTCGTGAACCTTGCTTCGGATGTACGATGGGGCCGTACCGAGGAGACATATGGCGAAGATCCTTTTTTGGCATCGGCCATGGGAGTGGCGTTTGTCGGCGCCTTTGAGCGGCTGGGTATCATCACCACGCCCAAGCATTTTGTCGCCAATGTCGGTGATGGAGGACGG
>DASZWE010000064.1:0-13708 GCA_035546735.1 Puia sp. | reverse complement strand
TTATTCGATTGGCGGGAGTATCTTTGATACGAACACATCCCTCATGGACCAACGCAGATTAAATAATGTTATCACTCGACTAGCCGCCGCAGCGCTTGTGGTGGTGGTGATTATTATCTGGGCAGTTCCGGGAGGAGGGTGGTAATAGAATAACTATACAAATCAAGATACCAGCGACCCGCCTCCCAAAGGCGGGTCGCTTTTTTTGGCCCGGTCCGACGAGGGCTCATCGATAAACAAACTAAATGGTTTAATATGGCATACTACAATGAAAATACCGTTCTCTGGCTGGACGGCAACATCGTAAAGGCTTCGGAAGCCAAAACCGACCTCTATGGTCAATCCCTCCACTACGGCTACGCCGTATTCGAAGGCATCCGCTCCTACCGCACCGCCGCCGGCGCCACAAAGATCTTCAAAGAGGTCGAGCACTATGAACGCCTCCGCAGATCCGCCGAAGCATTGAATATGCCCTATCGCTACAGCACACCCGAGCTCATCGAAGCCACTTACGATATCCTGGAAAAAAACAAGCTCCAGGACGCCTATATCCGGCCCGTCGTCTACGCACCGGCCAATATGAGCTTTTCCCCCAACACCGAATCCCATACAGTCATCCAGGTCTGGGAAATGGCCCCCTTCCTCGGTGAAAAATTATTACGCGTCATGACCTCCTCCTTCCAGCGCCCTAATCCAAAAGGCTTTAAGATCGAGGCAAAAGCATCCGGTCACTACGTCAACTCCATCCTCGCCAGCCAGGAAGCCAAAGCCAAAGGCTTCGACGAGGCCCTGCTCACCGACATGAATGGATTCATCGCCGAAGGCCCCGGCGCCAACATGTTCTTTGAAAAGAACGGCAAGCTCTTTACACCGGCCCCCGGAAATATCCTGCCAGGCATCACCCGCGCTACCGTGCTGGAAATAGCCGCCGGGCTGGGCATCCCCGTGGAAGAAGGCCAGTACACCATCCAACAGCTAAAGACAGCCGACGCTGCCTTCTTCTGCGGCACCGCTGCCGAGGTCATTGGCTGGGAATCTATCGACAACCAGCCCTTCCCCACCCCCTGGAAAAACACCGCAGGACATAAGATACAGCAGGCCTATATGGACAAGGTCACTGAACGACAATTAGCAACAGTTTAAAGAACCACTATACAACGAAATGGAACTGAATAAATACAGCAAGACACTCACACAGGACACAACACAACCCGCCGCACAGGCTATGTTGTACGGCATCGGTCTCACAGATGAAGATCTGAAAAAAGCACAGGTAGGCATCGTCAGCATGGGCTACGATGGCAACACCTGCAACATGCATCTCAATGACCTCGCCGGAATAGTAAAGGACGGCGTATGGAGCAACGACCTGGTAGGCCTCATCTTCAACACCATCGGCGTCAGCGACGGTATGGCCAATGGCACCGACGGCATGCGCTATTCCCTCGTCAGCCGCGATATCATCGCCGACTCCATCGAAGCGGTCTGCGGCGCGCAATATTACGACGGACTCATCGCCCTGCCCGGCTGCGATAAGAACATGCCCGGCTCCATTATAGCCATGGGCAGGCTCAACCGCCCCTCCATCATGGTCTATGGCGGCACCATCGCCCCGGGTCACTACAAAGGACAGGACCTCAACATCGTCTCCGCCTTCGAAGCCCTGGGACAAAAGATTGCCGGCAAGCTCGATGATGCCGACTTCAAAGGCATCGTGATGAACTCCTGCCCCGGCGCAGGCGCCTGCGGCGGCATGTACACAGCCAATACCATGGCTGCCGCCATCGAAGCCCTGGGCATGAGCCTCCCCTACTCCTCCTCCAATCCCGCCCTCAGCGAAGAAAAAAAGAAAGAATGCCACGCAGCAGGCGCAGCCGTACGCCTCCTGCTGGAGAAAGATATCAAGCCCCGCGACATCATGACCCGCAAGGCTTTTGAAAATGCCATCACCACCATCATGGTACTGGGAGGCAGCACCAACGCCGTCCTCCACCTCATCGCCATGGCCCGCAGCGTGGACGTTCCCCTGACCCAAAATGATTTCCAGTCCATCAGCGACAGGATACCCGTACTGGCAGACTTCAAACCCAGCGGCAAATACCTGATGCAGGACCTCCACGAACACGGAGGCATCCCCGCCGTCATGAAATATCTCCTGGAAAAAGGATTGCTCCACGGCGACTGCCTCACCGTCACAGGCAAGACCCTGGCGGAAAATCTGAAAGACATACCCGCCATCGACTTTAAAACACAGGATATCATCTATCCCCTGGAAAAACCCATCAAAGCTACGGGCCATCTGCAGATCCTCTACGGCAACCTCGCCTCCGGCGGCAGCGTAGCCAAGATCAGCGGCAAGGAAGGCGAAAGATTCCAGGGCCCCGCCCGCGTATTCGATGGCGAGCACGACCTGATCAATGGCATCAACACAGGAAAAATAAAACCCGGTGACGTAGTAGTCATCCGCTATGTAGGGCCCAAAGGCGCCCCCGGCATGCCCGAAATGCTGAAACCCACCTCCGCGCTCATTGGCGCCGGACTGGGAAAAAGCGTAGCCCTCATCACCGACGGCCGCTTCAGCGGTGGCACCCACGGCTTCGTGGTAGGTCATATCACACCCGAAGCGTACGAAGGCGGAACCATCGCACTGGTGAAAGACGACGACACCATCGAGCTCGACGCCACAAAGAACACCATTACACTGAAGATCACCCCCGAAGAGCTGGCCAAAAGGCAGGCGGCATGGAAACAGCCCCCGCTGAAGGCTACCAGGGGTCTCTTATATAAATACGCAAAACAAGTGAAGAACGCAGCCGAAGGATGCGTCACCGATGAATTTTAAGTCCGGTCCGTCGACCGCGTTGAACTTTAAAAAATATTTTATGAGCAACAGCACAACACCATCCGCACCCACTCAGCCAAAGGCTAAAGCCACCGCCAAAAAGGCCGCTCCCGCTACCCGCGAGATCAACGGCTCCGTCGCCGTCCTCGAAGCTTTTCTGGAAGAAGGCGTAGACACCATCTTCGGTTATCCGGGTGGCGCTATCATGCCCATCTATGATGCGCTCTACGACTATCAGGATAAATTGAAGCATATCCTCGTTCGTCACGAACAGGGTGGCATACACGCCGCACAGGGATATGCACGCGCTTCCGGCAGGACAGGCGTAGTATTCGCCACCAGCGGTCCCGGCGCTACCAACCTGGTCACCGGCCTGGCTGACGCACTCATCGACAGCACTCCCCTCGTTTGTATCACCGGCCAGGTCTTTGCTCACCTGCTCGGCACAGACGCCTTCCAGGAGACAGACGTGATCAATATCACCACTCCCATCACCAAGTGGAATTACCAGGTCACCGACGCCACGGAAATACCCGCCGTCCTGGCAAAAGCATTTTACATCGCCGGCAGCGGACGCCCCGGCCCCGTGCTCATCGATATCACCAAAAATGCCCAGTTGCAGAAGTTCAATTACGAGGGATACAAAAAATGCAACCATATCCGCAGCTATAGGCCAAAACCAATCGTGCGTAAAGAATATGTCCAAAAAGCAGCCGACCTGATCAACAAGGCGCAGCGTCCCTTCGTCCTCTTCGGACAGGGTGTGATCCTCGGCAACGCAGAGAAAGAATTCCAGGCCTTCATCGAAAAGACAGGCATCCCCTCCGCATGGACCATCATGGGCCTTAGCGCACTGCCCACCGACCATCCGCTCAATGTAGGCATGCTGGGTATGCACGGCAACTACGGCCCCAACGTGCTCACCAATGAATGCGATGTGCTCATTGCAGTAGGCATGCGCTTCGACGATCGCGTAACAGGCCGCCTGGACAAATATGCCAAACAGGCCCAGGTCATCCACCTCGACATCGACCCGGCGGAGATAGACAAGAATGTAAAGTCAGCCGTACCGGTCTGGGGCGATTGTAAAGAAACCCTGCCGATGCTCACCGCGCTGGTGGAGAAAAAGACACACCCCCAGTGGCTCCAAAAATTCAAGGACTATTATAAGGAAGAGGTTGACGCCGTCATTCACGAGGAGCTCAACCCCACCGCCGAACAGATGACGATGGGCGAAGTGATGAAAGTCCTCAACGAGTTCACAGGCGGTGACGCCATCATCGTGACGGACGTGGGTCAGCACCAGATGGTAGCCTGCCGCTATGCCCGCTTTTCCCAGTCCCATAGCAATATCACCTCCGGTGGTCTCGGCACCATGGGCTTTGGATTGCCCGCCGCCATCGGCGCTAAATTTGGCGCACCGCACCGCACCGTCGTCTCCATCAGCGGCGACGGAGGCTTTCAGATGACCCTCCAGGAATTAGGCACCATCATGCAAAGTGAAATAGACGTGAAGATACTGGTGCTGAACAACCGGTTCCTGGGAATGGTCCGCCAGTGGCAGCAGCTCTTCCATGACAAACGCTATTCCTTCGTTGACATCACCAGCCCCGACTTCGTCACGGTGGCCAAAGGCTATGGCATCGCAGGCAACAGCATCGATAAAAGAAAGGATTTGAAGCAGGCGGTAAAAGATATGCTCGATCACAAAGGTTCCTACCTGCTGGAAGTAATCGTAGGTAAGGAGAACAACGTATTCCCCATGGTACCCCAGGGTTGCAGCGTTGCAGAGATCAGGCTTAAATGATCCGCCCGCGGGTCGATAAATCAGAAAGGATCATGCAAACAAGAACAAATACCAGTTGGAACGCCAGCCTCTACGACAACAAGCACTCTTTTGTGTTCAAGTATGGAGAGGACCTCATCTCTATGCTTGCCCCACAGGCAGGTGAAAGGATCCTGGATCTGGGTTGCGGTACAGGACACCTCACCCACCAGATCTCTCTCTCCGGCGCACGGGTGACAGGCATCGACAATTCCGCCTCCATGATCGGGAAGGCTTCCGCTATCTTTCCGGACATCGACTTCCGGGTCATGTCCGCCACGGACTTCCATTTCGATGAGCCCTTCGATGCCATCTTCTCCAATGCGGTATTGCATTGGGTACTGGATAAAGAAGCCGCCATCGACTGTATCCTGCACCACCTTCGCCCGGGCGGACGCCTCGTGCTGGAAATGGGCGGCAAAGGCAACGTGGAAGACATCGTGGTCAATACCCGCAAGGTCCTCACCCGGCATGGGTATTATAAGAATGCAACCACCCAGCTCTGGTACTTTCCTTCCCTGGGAGAATATACCTCCCTCCTGGAAAAGAAAGGCTTTCGTGTCAATTATGCATCACATTACGATCGGCCCACAGAGCTCCAGGATACGGAAAATGGTATCAAGGACTGGATCAGGATGTTCGGCAATGCGTTCTTTAAGAACATCCCTGAACAGGCCATCGATCCTGTCCTGGAAGAGATACAGGAATCCGTACGGCCCACCAACTATCGCAATCACAAATGGTATGGTAATTATAAAAGACTAAGAATAGAGGCAGTCAAAAACTAAAATCAGGCCGCCGGCCCACAGCCACGGCTCAAAAACAAAAGGTATGAACGCGAACAAGCAACAATACACCATCACGGTCTACACGGAAAATCAGATCGGCCTGCTCAACCGCATCGCCATCCTCTTCTCCCGCCGTAAGATCAATGTCGAAAGCCTCAACACCTCTCCCTCCGAGGCGGAAGGTATCCATCGCTTCACCATCGTCATCAACGAGACGGAAGAAGTAGTGAGAAAACTCTGCCGCCAGATAGAAAAACAGGTGGACATCCTCAAAGCCTATTACAACACCAATGACGAGATCATCTGGCAGGAGCTGGCCCTTTACAAAGTATCTACGGAAGAGATAGCCGAAAAGGTAAAGGTGGAACGCCTCCTCCGCGAATACGGGGCCCGCGCCGTAGTGATCCGCAAAGATTACACCGTCTTCGAGACCACCGGACAAAGGGAAGAGACCAACAAGCTCGTCGAAGTCCTGGAACCCTATGGCCTCATCGAATTCGTACGCAGCGCCCGGGTAGCCATCATCAAGGACAGCCACGGCTTCCACGAGAAATTGAAAGAGTTCGAATCAAGCGAACCGGGTGAAGAAGTCGTGGCAAACAAATATCTCAACCAGCAGGACAAGGTCTTCACCATGTAGCTCATTGGGCCGGACGGCCCGTCACTAATATAAATTGCACAAATCCAAAAAACAGAATAACATGGCAAAGTTAAATTTCGGCGGCGTGGAAGAAAATGTAGTAACAAGGGATGAATTCCCACTCGCCAAAGCACAGCAGGTATTGAAAAATGAAGTGGTAGCTGTCATCGGCTATGGTGTCCAGGGACCCGGCCAGTCGCTGAATCAAAAAGATAATGGTATCAATGTCATCGTAGGACAGCGGAAAAATTCCAAATCCTGGGATAAAGCGGTAAAGGACGGATTCGTTCCCGGCCAGACGCTGTTCGACATCGAAGAAGCCCTCCAGAAAGGTACCATCATCTGCTACCTGCTCAGCGACGCCGCCCAGATCCAATTGTGGCCCACTGTAAAAAAACACCTGACCCCCGGTAAAGCATTATATTTCTCGCATGGCTTCGGCATCACCTTTAACGAACAGACAGGCATCGTCCCTCCCAAGGACGTGGACGTCTTCCTGGTAGCTCCTAAAGGCTCCGGCACCTCCCTGAGAAGGATGTTCCTCCAGGGTCGCGGCCTCAATAGCAGCTACGCCATCTTCCAGGACGCCACCGGCAAGGCCAAGGACCGCGTCATCGCGCTCGGCATCGCCGTAGGTAGCGGCTACCTGTTCGAAACAGATTTCCGTAAGGAAGTATTCAGCGACCTGACGGGCGAACGCGGTACCCTGATGGGCGCCATCCAGGGCATCTTCGCCGCACAATACGAAGTGCTGCGCAAAAAAGGTCACACTCCTTCCGAAGCCTTCAACGAAACAGTGGAAGAGCTGACACAATCCCTGATGCCGCTGGTAGCAGAGAACGGCATGGACTGGATGTACGCCAACTGCTCCACCACCGCGCAAAGAGGCGCCCTGGATTGGTGGAAGAAGTTCCGCGACGCTACCCTGCCCGTATTCAACGAGCTGTATGAAAGCGTAGCCACCGGCAAGGAATCCCAGCGCTCCATCGACTCCAACAGCCAGCCCGACTACCGCGAAAAGCTGGAAGCCGAACTGAAAGAATTGCGTGAGAGCGAACTCTGGCAGGCAGGCAAGACGGTAAGAAGCCTCCGCCCCGAAAACCAGGCCGTTCCCGAAAAGAAAGCCAAAGAAGCAGTAAATGCATAGTACAACCCTTTCTCCGGCGCCCCCGACAGGGGCGCCGGAATTAGATTTCCTGGCGGCAGCCGGAAGATTGAAGAAAGTAATAAAGCGCACACCGCTCACCTACAATCACAATCTCTCCCGCAAATACGCCTGTAAGGTCTACCTGAAAAGAGAAGACCTGCAGGTTGTCCGTTCCTATAAGCTGCGTGGCGCTTACAACATGATGGTAAGCCTCTCCCCGGCCCGGTTACAAAAAGGCGTGGTATGCGCCAGCGCCGGTAACCACGCCCAGGGCTTCGCCTACTCCTGCCGCAAGCTGGGTGTAAAAGGCGTAGTATTCATGCCGATCATCACCCCCAAACAAAAGGTCAATCAAACGAAAATGTTTGGAGAAAACAATATCGAGATCGTCCTCACCGGCGATACCTTCGACGACTGTGCCCTCGCAGCCCGGCAATACACGGAAGCCCACGGCATGACCTTTATCCCCCCCTTCGACGATCCCCGTATCATCGAAGGACAAGGCACCGTGGCGGTAGAGATACTCGAAGACCAGCCGGAGATAGACTACCTGTTCGTCCCCGTAGGCGGCGGAGGCCTCGCCTCCGGCGTAGGCGCTTATTTCAAAACCTGGTCGCCCGCCACAAAGATCATTGGCGTCGAACCCGAAGGCGCCCCCTCCATGAAGGAAGCCCTGAAAGCAGGCCACCCCATAACCCTCGATAATATCGAACGGTTCGTGGACGGAGCCGCCGTAAAAAGAGTAGGCGACCTCAGCTTCCGGATCTGCCGGGAAGTACTGGATGAAATGCACCTCGTTCCCGAAGGGAAAGCCTGCTCCACCATCCTCAAGCTGTACAATGAGGACGCCATCGTCGTCGAGCCGGCCGGAGCCCTTAGCATCGCAGCCCTGGACGACTACGCCGACGCCATAAAAGGCAAGACAGTCGTCTGCATCGTCAGCGGCAGCAACAACGACATCGACCGCATGCAGGAAATAAAGGAAAGATCCCTGCAATACGAAGGACTAAAACACTACTTCCTGGTAAGATTCGCTCAGAGGCCGGGCGCATTGAAGGAATTCGTGAACCACGTCCTCGGACCCGGCGACGATATCACCCGCTTCGAATACATGCAGAAACACAACAAAGAGACAGGCCATGCCCTGGTAGGCATCGAGCTCCGCGCCAAAGAAGACTATCAGACCCTTATCGAAAATTTGAAAAAATTCAACATATCCTATACCGGGCTCAATAAGAACGATACCCTTTTCAGCTACCTCGTGTAGCTGTCAGTATCATCCCGGCCCCTGGTCACCCGGATCATCCATTATCCCCCAAAAAGCCCTCCGGCCCCTTGCTAAACCCGGCCCCGGTCATTCACACCCTGTGAAAAACTAATTAATAGAAATTTAATTATACGCGAATTTTTGCGTAATTTTATTCGCTTGCTTGCTATCCTCCTTAGAATATTTTCTAAGGATTCATATAAAAAATTGAAAAAAGTCTAATCTATTAATTGCGTATGGTAAGCAAAGGTTTATACCGCCCTGAGTTTGAACACGATGCGTGTGGCATCGGATTCGTTGCCAATATCAAAAGCAACAAATCCCACCAGATCATTTCAGACGCACTGACGATCCTGGAGAATATGGAGCATCGCGGGGCCTGTGGCTGTGAGAACAACACTGGCGACGGAGCCGGCATCATGATCCAGACTCCTCATGAGTTCTTCTTCGACGAATGTGTCAAGCTGGGCATCCATTTACCCCCTTATGGCAAGTACGGCGTAGGTATGCTCTTCTTCCCCCGGGACATCCGGCTAAAGGAAGAGTGCCGTGATATCTTCTCCCGCTCCGCCGAGAAGCTGGGCCTGGAGATCCTGGGATACCGTAAGGTTCCCGTCAACCCCGAAGGCATCGGCCCCACCGCCCTCTCCGTCGAGCCGGAAATGGAACAGGTATTCATCGCCTGCCCCGACCATATCAAACAGCCCGATGACTTCGAAAGGAAGCTGTTCCTCCTGCGCAACTACGCCGGCAACACCATCAACAATACGATAAAAAAGGATGCCATCGGATTCTACGTGGCATCCCTCTCCTATAAAACAGTCGTCTACAAAGGCCAGCTCACCAGCAGCCAGGTCAGACACTATTTTCCCGATCTGAGCAACAAGCGGCTCGTTTCAGCCTTCGGCCTCGTACACAGCCGCTTTGCCACCAACACCTTTCCCTCCTGGAAGCTGGCGCAGCCCTTCCGCTTCATCGCACACAACGGCGAGATCAATACCCTCCAGGGTAATCTCAACTGGCTGAAGACGGGCGAGAAAGGCTTTACCTCTCCCTACTTCACCAAGGAGGAAATGGAAATGCTCCTGCCCATCATCGCAGAAGGCCAGTCCGACTCCGCCTGCCTGGATAATGTCATCGAGCTGCTGACCCTCTGCGGTCGCTCGCTCCCCCACGTGATGATGATGCTGATACCCGAAGCATGGGACGGCAACGAGCAGATGGACCCGGTGAAAAAAGCATTCTACGAATTCCACGCCTCCATCATGGAGCCCTGGGACGGCCCCGCCTCCATCTCCTTCACGGATGGAAAGATCATCGGCGCCACCCTCGACCGCAACGGCCTCCGGCCTTCCCGCTACTGCGTCACCACGGACGACAGAGTTATCATGGCCTCCGAAACAGGCGCCCTGCCCATCGACCCACGGCTGGTCAAAGAGAAAGGAAGACTCCAGCCCGGTAAGATGTTTGTAGTGGACCTGGAGCAGGAACGCATCATCAGCGACGACGAGCTGAAAAGCACCATCTGCTCTCAAAAGCCCTATGCGGAATGGCTGAATAAATACAAGATCCGGCTGGAAGAGCTCCCCGAACCAAGGGTCATGTTCACCCACCTGGAACCCGAACAGATATTCAAATACCAGAAAGCCTTCGGCTATTCCACCGAAGACCTGGATACCCTCATCGCTCCCATGGCCCTCGAAGGCAAAGAACCCGTTGGCTCCATGGGTACCGACGTCCCCCTGGCCGTACTCAGCGATCAGCCCCAGCATCTCAGCAGCTATTTCAAACAGCTCTTCGCCCAGGTGACCAACCCTCCCATCGATCCTATACGCGAACGATTGGTAATGTCCCTGGCCAGCTTCGTAGGCGGTAACGCTAATCTGCTGGAAGAAGATCCGCTGGCCTGTCATAGCGTCGCGCTCAAACATCCGGTCCTGAGTAACCACGAGCTGGAAAAGATACGCAGCATCGACACAGGCGTATTCCAGGCCAAGACGCTGCAGACCTATTTCAGGGCGGACGGCAAGCCGGGCTCCCTCCAGGCTGGTCTCGACCGCCTCTGCCGCTATGCAGTGGACGCCGTGCAAGACGGATTTGAAGTCCTCATCCTCACCGACAGGGCCATAGACTCCGATCACGCACCCATTCCATCTCTACTGGCCGCCTCCGCTGTTCATCACCATCTCATTCGCAAAGGCTATCGCGGACAGGTAGGCATCATCGTGGAAGCCGGCGACGTATGGGAAGTACATCATTTCGCCTGTCTCATCGGGTTCGGCGCCACCGCCATCAACCCCTACATGGCCCTCTCCTCCATCCGCGACATGAAACTGTCCGGCCGCCTGGAGACAGACCTGGATGCCGAACAGCTGAAAAAGAATTATATCAAGGCAGTATGCGACGGATTGCTGAAGGTCTTCTCCAAGATGGGCATCTCCACCCTGCAAAGCTACCAGGGCGCGCAGATCTTCGAGATCATCGGCCTCAACCGCACCGTGGTCGATAAATATTTCACCGGCGCCACCTCCCGCATCGAAGGGATGGGCCTGGACGAAATAGCAAAAGAGACCCTCTCTAAACATTACTTCGCATTCAGCCGTAAGGACATTCCCGTTGAACGCCTCCCCGTAGGCGGCGTCTACCAGTGGAAGAGGAAAGGCGAGTTCCACCTCTTCAACCCACAGACCATCCACCTGCTGCAGTATTCCACGCGGATGAACGACTACAACACATTTAAGAAATATTCCAAGCTCGTCAACGATCAGAGCGAAAAAGCCGCCACGCTGAGAAGCCTGCTCACGTTCCGGCGCACACGACCCTCCATTTCCCTGGACGAGGTCGAGCCGGCCGAAAGCATTTATAAAAGGTTCGCCAGCGGCGCCATGTCCTTTGGCTCTATCTCTCACGAAGCCCACTCCACCCTGGCCATCGCCATGAACAGACTGGGGGGGAAAAGCAACACCGGCGAAGGAGGAGAGGACGAGATCCGCTACGAGACCCTGCCCAATGGCGACTCCATGCGCTCCGCTATCAAGCAGGTAGCATCCGCCCGCTTTGGCGTTACCAGCTACTACCTCACCATGGCCGACGAGCTCCAGATCAAGATGGCGCAGGGCGCAAAACCCGGCGAGGGCGGACAGCTCCCGGGGCATAAGGTAGACGAATGGATCGGTAGGGTTCGTCACTCGACCCCCGGCGTGGGACTTATCTCCCCCCCACCCCACCACGATATCTATTCCATCGAAGACCTGGCACAGCTGATCTTCGACCTTAAAAATGCCAACCGCGCCGCACGCATCAGCGTCAAGCTGGTGTCCAAGGCCGGCGTCGGCACCATCGCGGCAGGAGTCGCCAAGGCCAAGTCGGACGTTATCCTTATCTCAGGACACGACGGCGGTACAGGCGCTTCCCCCATCAGCTCCATCAAGCACGCAGGTCTGCCATGGGAGCTCGGACTGGCCGAGTCTCACCAGACCCTCGTAAGAAATAAATTACGCAGCCGCGTCGTCCTCCAGGCCGATGGTCAGATGAAGACCGGTCGCGACATCGCCATCGCTACCTTGCTGGGCGCCGAAGAATGGGGCCTCGCTACCACCGCGCTCGTAGTGGAAGGATGTATCATGATGCGCAAATGCCATCTCAACACCTGCCCCGTAGGCGTGGCCACACAGGACCCAGAGCTGCGCAAACGCTTTACAGGCAATGCAGACCACGTGGTCAACTTCTTCAGGTTCATCACACAAGAGCTGAGAGAGATCATGGCCGAGCTGGGCTTCCGTACCATCGATGAGATGGTAGGCCAGGTAGACTGCCTGAACGTACGGGAAAATATCGGCCACTGGAAATACAGCAAGCTCGACCTCGCCCCCATCCTGTACAAGGAACCCGCTTCCATGTACACAGGACTGCACAAACAAGAGGAGCAGGATCACGGTCTGGAAGGACTGCTGGACTGGAAGCTCCTCGATGCGGCACAACCGGCCTTGCACCAACGGCAAAAGGTATACGCAGCCTTTGCCATCCGGAACACCGATCGCACCGTGGGCACCATCCTCTCCAACGAGATCTCCAAACTATACAAGTCTGCCGGCCTGCCCGAAGATACCCTGCACTTTAAGTTCACAGGCACCGCGGGACAAAGCTTTGGCGCCTTCGCCACCAATGGCGTGACGCTGGAGCTGGAAGGTGACGCCAACGACTATTTCGGTAAAGGACTCTCCGGAACCCGGCTCATCGTCTATCCCTCTCCCAACGCAGCCTTTGTGCCCGAAGAGAACAGCATCATCGGCAACGTGGCCTTCTATGGCGCCACCTCCGGTGAAGCCTTTATCCGCGGCAAGGCAGGCGAACGTTTTGCCGTCCGCAACTCCGGAGCCAGGGCCGTAGTCGAAGGCGTGGGCGATCACGGATGCGAATACATGACAGGTGGCAGGGTCGTCATCCTCGGCAATACGGGCCGCAACTTCGCCGCGGGTATGAGCGGCGGCATCGCCTATATATACGATGTGAGAGGCCAGTTCCCCTCCCTTTGTAATAAAGAAATGGTAGACCTGGATCCCGTAGGCGCCGGCGATATACCCGAGCTGAAAGATATGATCCAGCGACATTATGCTTATACAGGCAGCGCCGTCGCCAAATTCGTCCTCGACGACTTTGAGAACCAGCTGCAGCATTTTGTAAAGGTCTTTCCAAGGGATTACAAAAAAGTACTATTGGAAAAAAGTCATAAACAGACGGTCCGTTCATAAAATGGATCGCACCGCCCACAGGGACAACGGACATGTCCCAGGCCGTCAGGCGACGGCCCAAGACATTGAGAACGCGGAGTAGGCTCTCATGTGTGACTCAGCCACTCCGTTGTTCTCTGTGGGCGGATTTTTCGGAAATAACACAACAAATAAAGAGAAATGGGCAAACCCACAGGATTTCTGGAATTTACCAGAGAGTTACCCTCCAAACGCCCCGTGCAGGAGAGGAAGAATGATTACAATGAATTCATATCCCCCTACAAGGACACCCAGCTCAACCAGCAGGCCGCCCGTTGTATGAACTGCGGAATACCCTTTTGCCACCACGGATGCCCCCTGGGAAATGTGATCCCCGAATTCAATGACGCTGTCTATCGCCAGCATTGGAAGGAGGCATACGATATCCTTACCTCTACCAACAACTTCCCCGAATTCACAGGCCGGATCT